>JALGSS010000395.1 GCA_029821745.1 Candidatus Zipacnadia bacterium | reverse complement strand
AACCAGAACACATCGGCCGCGGCGCTCCACCAGTTCTCGTCTTCGGATGCGCTCAGTTTCGTGGACGGCTCGCATGAGGGGTACGAAGGCGTCACCCACCGGCGGCAAGTTCTCTTCGCGCGACCGATGGAGGGAGTTCCCGCGTACTTCGTGATCATTGATCGGGTCACGGGGGATGGCGAGCACACCGCCGACTGCAATTTCCACTTCCTGCCCGCGCCCCTCGAGATCGATAGTGAGAGCCTGACGGCGCGGACAGCCCTCCCAGACGGGCCGAACGTGATGGTCCAGGCTCTGCGGCAGGACGGCGTCGAGTTGCAGGAGATGGAATCGTGGGTCTCCTTCGTCTACACGGAGAAACAGCCTCGGCCGGCCGTGCGCTTTCGGCACATTGGTCAGCTACCCGCGACTTTCATCACGCTCATGGTGCCGTACCCGGGAGAGGCCCCGCCCACGCTCACAGCGAAGGAACTACCGCTGGAGGGCGGAGATGAGTTGATTGGAGTGGAGGTGCGCGGTGAGGGCTTCCGGGATGTTCTGTTCGCGGGCCTTGAGCCGGCGCAGGTAACCCTCGAGGGGCTTGATGCTCCCGCGCGAGCAGGTCTCGTGAGAACGCGGGAGAGTGGGGAGCCACTGGCCGTGGTGGTGAGTGACTGAGGCGGCCCGGAGAGCCGCCGGACGACGATATTGGGGGCGATCCGCATGGCAAGCCTGGCGCACTTCGACTGGCGGCGCGACACGAACAACCCTGTGCTGCGGCCTGACCCGGGCAGTCGCTACGAGTGTACCTGTTGCATGAATCCCTTTGTGGTGCGCTTGAGCGGGCAATACTACGTCTACTATGCCGGGGGAGATGCGGACGGACACAAACGCATATGCCTGGCGACCGTGCCTGTGGGCAGGCCCTACGATCTCTCGCGCCAGGGCGTCATCCTGGATATTGGGCCCGCGGGGAGCTTCGACGCGAACTGGTGCGTGTTGCCGACGGTCTACCAGTTCGGGGACAAGTGGCACCTGTACTGGAGCGGTCGCGACGAGAGCGAGGGCACGGGGCTGCAGGGCTTCCCGGGGATCGGCCTGGCGGTGGGGGATGATCTGACGCACTTCGAGCGCGTCAGCGACGAGCCCGTCATCACCGGCGACCAGACGCCTGAGTTCCCCAAGAACCGCGGCATCGCCGGAGGCGGGACGA
The DNA here is from genome assembly GCA_029821745.1 of Candidatus Zipacnadia bacterium. GTDB lineage: Bacteria > Armatimonadota > Zipacnadia > Zipacnadales > JABUFB01 > JALGSS01. Next base: position 3,847 of record JALGSS010000395.1, on the reverse strand, counting down.
TTCTGCGCTGCAATCTCCCCGATGGGTCGCCCAGCTATCGCATGTACTACACGCTTGCAGTGGGCCGGCCCCATCCGGACCCGCGGGTCGATCAGGAGAAACACGTCGCCGTCTGCCACAGCTCCGACGGCGTCCACTGGACGGACCACCGGGCTATCATGGCTCCCCGGCGCGATGTCGCCCACGAGGACATCGGCGTGGCCGCCCCCTTCGTCTGGCGGGACCGAAACGTCTTCCGGATGCTTTACAGCGCCATCGGGACCCAGTGGGGCTACTACTCGCTTGCGGAGGCCGTCAGCGACGACGGCTACACATGGGACCGGGGCCCCGGAGACGAGAACCTGTCCCTCGCCCCGACGCCCGACAAGCCCGGCTCCTGGGAGGCGCAGATGGTCGAGTACGCGTCCGTCATCCGCGAGGGAGACCACCTGCGCCTGTTCTACTGTGGCAATGGCTACGGGGCGACGGGGATAGGCACCGCTTTGACCGCGCTGCCCGAGTAGCCCCCGGTCATCAAGTGCCACCCGTTGGCGCCTATCCCTTCAGCCAGTGGTCGAACCAGTCGAAGGCCTTCGCGCCGCTGAACTCATGGCCCCCCGGGTGCCGGTCCACGTCGCACCGCTCCGTCGCACCCGCTGCCTTGTAGCACGCTTTCACGCGTCGGTACGCCTTCATGGCGTCATCGACCACAAAGCACTGGTCCTGCTCCCCGATCTCCGCAAGCATCGGCCTCGGCGCGATCAGGGACGCGACGTCGGGGATGTCCCCGAGCTTCGCCAGACCGTGCATGTACTGGGCTCCACAGAAGTTGCCATTCCCGCGATCCCCCATGGCGTCATTCAGTGTGCTCAGATAGCAGCAGATGACGCAGGCCTTGATCCGCGAGTCGAGGGCGGACAGGTAGGTGGTCATCGTGCCCCCGAACGACACCCCTATGCACCCGATCTTACTCGCCTGGACCTCAGAGCGGCTCTGCAGGTAGTCGATGGTGCGCTTGCCGTCCCATATCTGCAGGTTCAGGTACTGGAACCCGAAGTAGCCATTGGCCATGTACGCGACATTGCACCCGTCACGGCTCGGGCGCCGGACCCATGCGTCAGGGTCGGAGCGCTCGCCGAAGCCGCGCCAGTCGGGAGAAATCGTGACGTAGCCCCTGCGGCAGAACTGGATTGCCATGCAGCGCTGGTAGTCCTCGCACGGGTTGCCATCGAGGTCGAGGCCCACCGAGGGGTTCTTCCCGATCCCATGCCCGTGGGCGATCAGAATTCCCGGGAGCTTGTCTCGGGGGCCGAGGTCCTTGGGGGTCAGCACCCATGCGGGAACTGAGTTGAAGGCGTCGGAGTCGAACACGACCTTCTCGCGGATGTAGTCGCCCTGGTCGCTGCGATCGATGATCTCCGCATTGAGAGGCACTTGCTCCGGATCGGGCCCCAGCTCCCTCACCAGGGCGCGGCGGAACCTGCGCCGCCAGGCCCTCCACTCATCGACCGTCTTCGCCTTGCACTGCAGCAGCGGCTTGCGGGCTTTGAGCCGGGCCATCGTGGCTTCATGCTGGGTGAAGATGCGCTTGCGCGGTGCCATTGGTCATGTCCTCCCTGGCGGGAATCCTAGGTGCGCTCCCTCACTGGTCTGGATTGTGTCAACAGGACGATGCCGGCGAGAACCAGGATGCCGCCGGCGATCTGCCGAGGTCCTGGGAACATTGAGAGGAAGATGAGGGCATACACGGCAACGAACAGGGGCGTCGCCGCCCGGACAACCGACACTTCCGATAGGGATATGTAGGAGAGCGCGTGGAAGAAGAGAATCTGCGAGACGAAGGGCCCGAAGAAAGCCCCCGCAAGCAGCACCCCGAGGTACTGCATCTCGAACTCGAAGCTCAACTGCTCCATGACTAATGCCGCGGGAAGCACCATGAGGACGATGGTGACCGCGCGCACGTAGATGGTGAGGACGGTGCTGACCTCCCGTGCGACCACCTTGCCGACCATGAGGGCCAGAGACGCAAACAGCGCGCCGAGAAGGCTGTAAACGATGCCGGCGGCTCCGCCCGCGCCGGTGGCGTAACTGAGGACCACAATCCCGACAACGGCGACGGCCATCCCCAGCCAGGCGATTCCGGGTGGGCGCTCCCGCAGGGCCATCAGCCCCAGAAGAACGCCGAACACGGCGCTGGTGCGGCTGAGGAAAGCCGCGACCGTGGGATCGAGAAGTCGCAGGCCCGCGAACCCGGTGAGGGCGCTGATGCCGGTGAGCACCCCGATCATCAGCAAGGGTTTCCAGTACCGCGCGAGTTGCTCCTTCACGGGGCGCCTGCGGATCGCGAGGTACAGACCCGAATACATGGTACCCGCGGTGAACCACAGCACCATGAAGGTGAGGAAGGGTATCCCGCTCATCGCGTACTTGGCGAGGATGAAGTTGAGCCCGATGGTAGCCGCGCCGGCGATGGCGAGCAGAAGCCCATACTTGCGGCGGCGTCGGTCTCGGTGTGTCGGTTGCGCCTCGTGCGGCTCCGGCAACTGCTCTGTCATGAAAGGCGATGCTCCTGGGGCCCGGGATCGATTCGGGGAGGCAGTTGGGCCATGGGGCCTAGTTGATGCTGGAGGCCATCGATTCCTGCTTGCCGGTGAAGGTGGCGTCATCCCCCGCGAGCAAAGGGAACCGCAAGTGATGCGGCGAATACGCCATTCAATCCTCTCGGCGCGGTACTGTAGGGCGGGGGTTGATGCCCCGCCGGCCTTTGAGTCCTTTCGGCGCGGTACAAGCCCGCGCCCTACAACGTCCTTTCGGCGCGGTGCAGAGCCCGCTGCATTCGTATCGGTTTGTGTCGCCCTTGTCGGGGCTCACGACAGACGGCTGTCCTCACCGTCGCCAAAACCTGTGTGATGCAGAGACCTTTGGAAGCGATGCCGGAAGACCGGAGTTGATGACATGTACGGGCGTATCTCACTGCTGGTGTTGATATGGATGCTGCTCGCGGGATGCGCGTGGGCGGTCCCCTCTCTCTTGCTGACGAACAACGGCGCGGATTGCTTCCAGACCGTGATGGAGGTGCCCGCTCCGCCGACGGAGTGCTCTAGCCTGACGGGGTCCGGAGGCGTGACGACGCCGCTGCAGGCGCTGGCGGACAACAAGTGGCTGGCCATGGCGCCCGGCCTGCTTCAAGCGGGCGAGAAACTGCGGCTGACGGGTGGCACCGATGACGCGCCACGCACGGATCTTGTGGTGGTCTCCACCGATGAGACCTTTACCGTCCGCAACGCGTTCTGTGGCGTGACCTTCCCGAAGAAGGGCCATGGCGGGTTGCCGACCGCCATTGAGTACCCCGCTTCGGGCCATGTGGAGACGGGCTTCGAGTGGCCGGACCGCCTGTACGAGGCAGGACGCGGGATGTGGCTCCTGCAGAATGACCCCGACGCGACGGCGGACGTGGTTGAGTCCGGGCCGCTGCATGTGGTGGTTGAGACCCGTGGACGGTATTGGCAGGGAGCCCCGGCGTCCGGGAATGCCCAAGCCGTCTACCGGTGGACCTTCCGCGCGCACTCCCCAATTGTGCAGTTCTCCGCCCACGTTGAGCGTGACGACGACTTCGCCTGGTCGGAGCTGCACATTCTGCAGATCTCCCGAAAGGACGACCGGCTCAAGAACTGGGCGGGGGAGAGTGACGAACTCGCCTCGGGCGCTCTCAAGGATGATGACAGTTCGCGCGGATTTGCGAAGTGGGGCGCCCTCGACGACGGGGAGAACGCCATCGGCTGCATGTGGGACGGAGAGCCGACGATCTTCTACGACGGTCGCAGCAAATACTACACGTATCTGCAGCGCAGCGCCGGATTCGCCGCGA
>JALGSS010000394.1 GCA_029821745.1 Candidatus Zipacnadia bacterium | reverse complement strand
GTCCTTCCCCACAAGCGCGTACCACACACCGAGGGTGAACTGGCCCGAGAACGGGACGTTGTTCCGCGCGTGGCCCAGATCGAGGAGCATCCCAACACTCTCCCTGCCAAGCCTCCCCCGCAATTCGGCAATCCACGCAAGACACTCCTTCGGCAGGTAGCCGAAGCGCCGGTTCCGGTCAGGCATCTCCCCGGGGTTCATGTGCATGTTCTCAATCCCGATGATGGTGCCCCGGGCTGCGGCGCCGCTGAGCTGCTCGCACAGGAAGTCCGACATCCCACGCCACGTATCTGAGCCGGGCGCCATCGCACCCACCGGAGCCCTGGGGACGTGAACTGTCAGCCTCTGCGCCCCGAGGCCCAGTGCAGTGTCCAGGGACTGTCGCCAGCTCTCCGCGTTCGTGACAGCGCCCACCTCTGCGTCCCAGTGCGCGTCAGGCATATGCCAGGAGAGAAGTGACCCGCCCGCGCGACGCCATTCTGACAGCCGCTTTTCGAGCGGCCCTCGCGGCGTGTCGGCAGCGCCGGCACGCAACTCCACGCATCCCACCCGCTCCTCCGTCGCGAGTTGGAGGCTCTCGATGGTCTCCCCCATGCACGAGATGCCCAGCCAATCCACGAACTCGTCCCGCTCAGCTTGCGGCCACTGACTCGCTGTCCCCGCCTCGAAGCGCAACTCGTTCCGCTGCCAGTGCCCACGCTCCCGAGCGAACAGAGCTACTGCTGGGGGGCCGCCGATGGCCTTGTCCGGGTCGAGGCCGCGCACCGTGTGGGCCACTGCCGCCCCGACCGAGGTCTCTTCATCTCGATGCTTGTGGCCCGAGATTACCAGTTCGGCCCCGCCTTGCTCAATCCACCCGCGTAGCCATTCTCGGCTGTCGTCGTCCATCGAAGTGGGCGGGTAGTGCGTGACGAGCACGAACGGATCACCCAGCGCTCCTCTTCGTGCAGCTTCGAGCGCATCCCGTTCGGACTGGCTAAGACGACCGTCGGAGCTGTCGGCGGTGACCACCAGCACACCATTCGTCCTCGCGCTACGTGGCGTCTTGAGAATCTCCCGCACGCGGGCCTGATCACTCGCCTGGCGCAAGTCGGAGTTGCCGACGGTGATAATGAACGGCAGCCCCGAGGCCTGCAACGCGTGACGAAACCGGGCCGCTGCGCCCGGGTCCCCGACGGCGGTCACGTCGCCCGCCACGACGACCACGTCCGGCTTCAGGTTCCCCAGTTCACGCAGCGCCCAAGCCAGTCCGGCGTCCTGCGCTGTGCCTTCGAGGGCATTGAGGTGCGTGTCTGCGATGACAGCGATCAGTGTCGACATCTCCTGGCCTAAGTTCAGGCGAACGCGCCCGTCCACGCGAGCCGAGCCCGGTACGCGCGGATGTGCCGAAGGGTCTCATGTGGGTAGTCGGTCGCGAAGGACTCCGCGTCCAGGACCAGCATGTGGCCAACGAACTCCGGGAAGGTGTCGGCGAGGAAGATCTCGACACGGCACCTCCCGAGTGGCGGACGGATCGTCTCACATGCGAGTCGCAGCCTACAACTCGAAGACGTCACCATCGTGGGCAACGCTAACCGGGTAAGGGAGATCGGCCACCATCTCCATCAGCCTGGCCTCACCGTCGCCATGCCACGGATCGTGCACATGGTTAAGGACCAACCTGCGGATGGGGCAGTCCATCAGCACGGGCAGCGCGGACTCCGGCTGGTAGTGGGTGATTTCGCAGATACACATGTCGCAGGGCTCGTCTCGCGCCGCCACCGGGAAGTCTGAGAAGTCATGGCTCAGGTCGCCGGTGTAGACGATGCGCTTGCCTTCGGCTTCGAGCACGTAGGAGAAACTCAGCGCGACGTCCGGGCGCTCGGGGTCGCGGAGATGCCGCGTGCTTTCGGCACTGACTTCCAGCGTGCCGTCATCGTATATGCATCCCTGCGTCGTCGCCCGGACGGAGACCATCGACAGCGGCCACTCAATGTGCATTGCCCGCAGCCACGCCCCCAAGCTGTCGGCTACGTCCTCGGCCAGAAACACGTCGGTGTGCTTGCCCTCTTTCGGGTACTTGCGCAGCGTCTTGATGAGCATCGGCAGCCCACCCACGTGATCCGCGTGCATATGGGTGACGAACGCGGCCTTCAGCCGATCGAGGTCCTTCCCCAGGCGGATCATCGTGGCGCAGACAGGTTCACCCACGTCAACGAGATACGCTCGGTCATCGATCTCGAAAAGCGTGGCGGAATTGTACCGGCAGTAGGTGTGATCCCCGTGGCTCGTGCCCAGCGTGGTTATGATCATGACGACTCGGACCTTCCCCCGTCTCGGGGCATTCGCATCAGGACGCTGTGCCGTGGGAGGATGGCGAAGTGGAGCGGTACGTCAGTGGCTGCTGCCTCGCCGACGCGAGGGCACCAGGCGAGAGACGAGCCCCTGCCAGAGGCTCTTGAGCGAAGCGACTGCGTGCCCGACAGAGAGTGGCTCGGCGGCGGCACCACTGATGGCGCTTGCGCCGTTAACGGCAGCCTGGATCGCAAGGCCCACGCCGGTAGCGTGAGCAGGCGTGGCGACATTCTCAGCCAGTCCCACGAGATTCCGTGGGGGGCCGACCCTCACCGGGAGACCGTCCAACACTGCAGAAGCCAATCGGGGCATTTCCGATAGCTGCGAGCCGCCGCCGGAGATAACGACTCCCCCGTTGATGGTGTGGTATACGCCGGCCCTGCGTAGATCGCTCTTCACCATGGAGAAGATCTCTTCGACCCGGGGCTCGATGATCTCAGAGATGAGCTTCTGAGGTACGCGCTCAGCATCACCTGTCCCGGCAATCGTGACCTGCACATAGTCGTCAACGCTCACCATGTCCGCGACGGCTCGACCGAAGCGGCATTTCAGCATCTCCGCATCTTCGGTACTGATGTGCAGGACTCGCGCAATATCGCGGGTCAGATGATTGCCCGCCACGGGGATGCCGGAGGTGTGGCAGATGGATCCGTTGTCGAACGCGGCGATATCGGTCGTGCCGCCACCAATGTCAACCAGGATGACACCGAGGTCGCGCTCGGCTTCCGTGATGACCGCCAGGCTTGTGGCGATGGGCTCGAGAACGCTCCTCTGGACCGTGATGCCGCAGTCCTCGACGCACTTCTCGACGTTGTCGATGATGTTCTGCATGCCCGTGACTACGTGGACTTCGGCGTCTAGGTAGGTGGCGCTCATGCCTACCGGGCGGCTAATCCCCGGCTGACCGTCGAGTACGAAGTCGCGGACAATGGTGTGAATGACCTCGCGGTCCGATGGCAGAGACACGCTGTCACGGGCGCTCTGGACGACCTTCTCGACGTCTTCCGAGGTCACCTCGCCGGTCTGCCCGGTCCGCACCCTTCCCGTCACGTTGGCGCACTGGATATGGTCTCCGGTGATACCCACGTAGGCGCCAGCGACCGTGATCTCGGCCATACGCTCCGCGGCGGCGACCGCTTGAGCTATGGATGTTCTTGCTTCCTCGCGGTCGACGACGATGCCGCGCTTGAGCCCGTTGGAGGGGTGAGTGCCCACGCCAACCACATCGAGAGCGCCCCGGTCGGTGGGCCGCCCTATCACTACGCATATCTTCGTCGTCCCGACGTCGATACCGGCTACAAAGTGGTCTCGACGCACCGGGTATCTCTCCTCGAACACTGAAGCAAGGCGTACTCCCTGTCCTGTGCAGGCTGGTTCCGTGCCCCCATATCTTACTTCCCCGACCGATCATGTTGCAAGAGTGGGCGATTGCCAGTGGCGTGAGCTGGATCAGATAAGGCCCAGAAGCTGCTCGTTCATCGGCGCGCCGGACACGCAAGTCCCGTCGAGTTGGGAACCGGCCGCCGTCAAATGCGTTGATTCAGTGTAGGAGACCACCGGGTGCGTCCGGGGTTGCGTATGCTTGACGCCCAGACGCCCGATGGCCTACACTGACCGTGTTAGGTACACAGCGAGGAGAAGGTAAACTGATGCCATTTTCCAGTGCTGGACGCGGCCTGAATCGGCGCTACGGCACATTCCATTACTTGCTTCATGCGCCGAGTTTCGCCCGCCTGTTCTGGCGCCTGTACCAGGACAAACGCGTGTGGTTCCTCCCAAAACTCGTGCTCGCCATCGGAATCATCTACGCGATATGGCCGCTTGATGCTGTGCCGGGATTCCCCCTTGTAGGGATTGGGTACCTGGACGATGCTGTGGTTCTCTACCTGGCGGCGAAGGCCTTCATCCGAATGTGCCCCGCAAACGTCGTGCAAGAGCATGTTCAGCTCATCGACCAGGGCGGTTAGTCCCGTCGGGGGCAGAGACGCGCCACGCCACGCCGTCCCGACCGGTGGGTCGGCCAAGTACTGTTGCCCGCACCCCTTCGCCACAGGAACAAGACGAGGGCAGGATGCGTTCTCTCCGAAAAAGCACCACAGTCTCCCCTGCCGTGTTCTCGCTCGGAATACTCGGCCCGTTCGCTATGGGAGTTGAGCGTTTCTCATGCCCGCGGACAAAGATGCCCGCAAGACCCAAGGTCCTCGGTCCGACGCCACTGCCGGCCAAGATGACACGCCAATCAAGCCCCGGAAGATACCGGCCGCGTGCTTCGGCTGCGGCTCAGCATTCGTCATCGCGGCCATCGCGTCCGTCATCTGGCTTACCATCTGGGACGGCAAAGACGCGCGTCTATATGAAGACAAGCCGCTTCCCGCTAACGTGGGCTACATCGGCAGGTGGATATCTGACGATACCGTCGGCGTCCGCGTTGATACCTTCGTGCTCGCGGGGGACCGTTTGGCCTGCGACTTCACCGTGCGCAATGACAGCGACCAGGACATCACCGTCGACGCAATCGGCCGGACGGTCATTGTCCAGCTCATGAGCCACTGGCTTTCCCAGAGCACTATTCCACTCGAACTGACCAATGACGATGGCCCCATGGTCGTCACAGACAACAAGAACATCCTTGGTCTGCGAACCGGCATGCCGCCCTTCAACCTGGTCGAGGACCAAGATCCGCCTGCGCCGCAGCCCTTCACCCTCAAGCCGGGCGAACTGAAGCGGTACCGGTACCGACCCGTTGCTCACCAACTCCTCATGCCGGCGGCGGCCCTCCGTCTCGCCGTGCAGCTTGGGGACGCACAGCCGCCTCGCCCCTTCTACTTCATCCGCAAATCCGCAGGGATCGCTGGGGCATTCGAGGGCAGCGCCCAGAAAGTACTCGAGACGACCGCTCGATAGCCCGGCGCTCACATCACGGGTATGCTTCCGTTGTTCAGGTGCCACGGCGGTTACCGGCTGTGGCGCCACGTTCTCCCTACTGAATCTTCGGCAGAATCCGCAGCACAATCACAATGGCGACCTGCTGTCTCTTGCCATCGGCTCGGGGCATGTAGGCCTGGCTCCACACCGCTACATGCCCCGGCTCAATCGTCACGTCGAGCGCCGGACTGCTGACGAGGCGCGCCCCCCAGACATCGTCAGGCTGCGCTTCCACGGTTTCCACTGACAGCACGACGCCATCAGCCATGATGCGAGGCGTCAGAATTAGGCCTGCCGCAAGCGCATTGGGCCCGGCAATAGTCCTGAGGTCGTCGCTGAGCCAGACGGGCCGGGGTGTGTTGTTGTCCATGAGTACCACTGCACCCGTGCGTGGCACTGTGACCTGCGCGCCCGCAGTCTGCAGGACCGAGAGGGCCTGATTGAGGCCGTCGACTGTTGAGTTCCCCAGGGCCTCAAGCGCTTCCGTCACCTTCATTGGGTCAGGGGAGGCCACAGGTAGGCGGACCTCTCGTATATCCGCCGCCACTCTATTGATGGGATGGTCCAGCAGGAGGACGACTTCCCTGAGTTGACCGATGGCATCGGCGTCGCCTTCGGCCACAATGGCGTCCCCATCGGCAAGTGGCCAGATGCGGTCAACTCCCTTCGGTATGAAGACTGGACTTCGCAGGAGCGCGTCACACAGAGCCCCGACCTCAACATGAGAGACGGGGATGAGCATCTTGTCAGCTCCACAGACCCCCACGAGAGCGAGGAAACCGGCGAGCAGGATCAACCGGCGCACGGGGATCCCTCCAGACGAACGGATTGGCTGCAGAATGCCACGAGACAATTCGCCGGCCTGGGCAGGTTTCCTGCCCAGGGCCCGCGAACCCACTTACCATGTGATTGACCCCACGCCCGGAGGAGCCGCATCATGGGCCAATGGAACCTTGCCGAAACGACCTTCGGTCTCGCGAAGGATGAAGCCTACCAGGTCGCTGTGCTGCCCGTCGGGGCTTGCGAGGCGCACGGGTGTCATCTCCCATACGCCACCGACACGATACAGACAGAGGAGATCATGCATCGCGCCTGCGCGGAAGCCGACAGCCGTGGTGCAGAGGTCCTGCTCCTGCCGGCGATCCCCTACGGCGTCAACGAGAATACCCTCGGCTTCAAGTGGACGATGAGCCTGCGCCCCAGCACACTGTTCCGCGTCGTCACGGACATCGTGTCCAGCGTGGAGCACCACGGCATTCCGAAGATGCTCCTGATCAACGGGCACGGCGGCAACGAGTTCCAGCCTCACCTGCGCGAGCTCTGCCGCCAGACATCGGTGGAGATCGTGCTGGCGAACTGGTACACGTGCGCGCTGGACGCCCACGAGGCGATTTTCGAGGAGCCCGGCGAGCACGCGGATGAGATGGAGACATCCATGTTGATGCACCACCGGCCAGAGCTTGTCCAGATGCCCCTGGCCAGCGACGGATCGACCCGCGAGCCCGTGCTGACAGCGATGCAAGAGGGTTGGGCTTGGGTCGCCCGCCCGTGGGATCGTTTCACCTTCGATAGCGGTTTCGGTGATCCATCGAAGGCAACTGCCGAGAAGGGCGCCGCCTACACCGAGGCCATCGTCGAGCGCCTCGCGCAGCTTCTTGTCGAGATGTCCGTAGCGCCCGTGGACGACATGTACCCGTACAGGGAAGACTAAGGTGATTGGGGGACCTCGCGTGGGAAGTGATCGCACGATGTCCAGTGACAGGATCGACCGCCGACAATTCCTCAAATGCACTGCCCTCGGGCTGCTTGCCACCAGCCTGGGCTCGTCTGCGTGCGCAGGCGACAACCCGCAAGATGCGTCCTTCAACTTCATCGTGGTTAACGACACGCATTACAGGGACGACAACTGCGCAGCCTACCTTCGGGCAGCCTTTGAGCAGATGACCGAACGACATAGGTTTGACTTCGTCCTGGTGGCGGGCGATGTGAGCACAATGGGGAAACCCGAGGAACTGACGGCTTTCCGCAACATCACCAAAGAGTGCCTTCCAGTGCCCGTGCACTGTGTTCTGGGCAACCATGACTGCCCGGGGCCG
>JALGSS010000393.1 GCA_029821745.1 Candidatus Zipacnadia bacterium | reverse complement strand
CACGTCATGCCAGTCTATGCACCACATTGGGTAGTCGTCAGTGGGCGACGGAACCTCCGCTCTGAAGGGCGTCCCGGATTCGCGGCAATACCGTCGCCATTGCGCGATCGTCACTGCGCTCTTGCCGAGCCAGAAGCCTTTGCTGATTCGCACTCGGTGCACCGGCTTCTCGTCGGCACGGCCATCATCGGAGCCCATCGGGAACTCCCCGGCAGGGACCCAGACCATCTTGACGCCATTTGGCCCAGCGATCTCCTGGCCGGCTCGTGTTCCCTGGAGCTGCCAGGGCTTGGTCGTCTGCGCCCCACTTTGCGACGCGGGGATGATGAAGGCCACGGCCGCGATGATTACCCATACTCGGTTCACTGTGTGTGGTCTCCTGTTGTGGTCAGGATGATGCGACTGATTGAAGCCGGCCGCATGGGTCCCAATGATGGCCTGCGAGGCCCTCCGGGGCACCAGCGGCCGTCGCTGGGTCCGCAAGATCGGTGTCGAGTTCCCCGCCTCCCCGGCACATCCTCCCTTGTCTGTTCCGGCATTCTCATCCTGTCGTCTGGGCTCCCTTGTTCGCAGTGGCCGCCCGCCTGCGCCGTGACGACCGTGGCCGCTCGGCTGTCGCGAGACCCTGCGGATGGCTGAACCGAGAAGAGGAAGCTCTTGGGCCGCTTTGCATCCTATCATCGCGGAGCAAACCGCATGTCGTAGCTTGCCCCGTGCCGGCAGAGAATCTCGACGACCGTCTCGACAGCATCTGCGGACAGGACACGCACGTTTGCCCTCGCATCCGGAATCCGCCACGCGCAAACCGTTCCCGTCGCATCCAGCAGACGCCAGGCCCCGCGGAGAGTGACATGCAGCGGGCGCGGCCGGCTCACGCCGTCCGTCAGGTTCAGATCGGGGTCGGCCACGCTCACGTCCAGACGCCCCTCTCGTGCCGCCTCCTCCATGATGAGGCACGCGCGGTCAACCGTCTTGACCTTGAGCGTACCAGAGGCGACTGTGTGCGCGGGGGCTTCTTGCGGGACAAAGAACGCACAGCCCCACCGGCGACCCGCGGTGTCCCAGACGATGTGCGCGGCCTCGTCGCACTGCATCACCCGGTAGGGCGGTGCGTCCGCAAGCCTCTGCATCGCATCAGGAGTCGCCCGGACTACCAGCATGTATTCATAGCGCGCCGCGCCGGGGGCCTTGCCGTGATCAATCCACGCAGTCAGGAAATCTCCTTCTGTGTCCTCTTGATCGCAATAGTCTCGGCTCTCCTGATGTGTGCGCGACACGGTTACCCTCTGCCCTGCGGGCAGGTAGTAGCCAGTGTCCTGGACATCGAGGAACCAGTGGGGCCTTGCCTCCTCAAGGATTCGCTCCTCCGGGAACCCAGTGAGGTCCAACCCATCAAGCGAGGTCGAGATCAACTCTCTTGTCTCGCCGTTGGGCAGGCGTCTCTGGCACAGAGTCGTCTGCGTGGGATAGTCCGCCTCATCGCAGGAGATGTCCGAGCCCAGGCACAGGATACGCTCGTCGCTGAAGAACCAGCTCTTTCTTCCCTTGAGCGTCTTGTTGTCGGGCATGGGCTGGTTCAGCACCATGGCGAAAACCCCGTGACGGCCCTGATGGGAGAGCCCGCCCACGAAGGCCTCAGCCGAGTACTTGGAGGTCCACCCCTCGTCTATCTGTTCCAGCGGTAGCTGGGGGACAGTCGTGCCCTCGAATCGTCGCCAGTCCCAGCCGGCGCTCTCCCGACCACTTGCCTCTGCGCTGACAGGATCCCCGCCGGATAGAACCTCCAGACTCCCCAAGCTCTGGAAGAGCCCAAAGCAGTTCACTTTGCCCTGTCTCTCGCTTCCCCAAACATACTTGCTCTGACCGTGGACGCTGGCCAGCCAGTTGTCGCGGCGATGGGAAAGCAGAGCAGCGTATGGCATCACGAAAGTCCCATTCGGCTCCGGCTCCGGCGTGACGCCCAGACCACTATACGGTTCCTGACTGGCCGCATCAGGTACCAGGCGCAGATATGCTGCGGCTGGTCCTGGATCAACCGCCCGCGCTCCATCAGGCGTCCCACTTCGCGCCAGGGCGTCCAGTCCTCGCGGCAGGATCTTCATTGAGTACTTGACGAATGGCATGCGTCCGCTGAGTGAGAGTGGCACGTCACGCTGATTGCAGAATATCCGCTGTGCGAGCAGGGCCCGGCGGACCCTCTCGTGCGCCTCCGGGCTGAGACGCCACGGCGTCCTGCTTAGCTGCTGCAGCGTTGAAGCCAGTCCCGGCATGGCGGCGAAGGCGTAGTGGAAGTAGTGACCACCGTGGTGATACGTGCAACCGTCGATCTTCAGGGCGCTTGTTGGTTGCAGGATTGACCGCTCCAGCATCGCCTTGAACGCCCGCAGCCACCGGACTTGTTCGGCGGGCTCAACCTGCAGGAGACACGCCCGGAGCAACCGGGGCACGGTGAGGGAGTAGAAATCCATGTGCGAAGGAGGGGCGCCTTCGGCGCAGACGGCTCCGCCGCCCCAGTTCCAGAGGAAGTAGTCACACTGGCGCTCCAGGCGATCCTCCCTCGCCAGGACGTCGCGCATCAGGAACACAGCGTCGGCCCATCGGCCTCCGTACCACCAATTCCAGTGGAACCCGGATGCTGCCTGCATCCCCTGATCATAGAGGTAGTCCTCAATGAGAAGGAAGCGGTCCGCCAGCCGTCGACGTTGGTCCGCGTCGCCGCCGGCCCGATAAGCGTCGGCTATCTGATACGCAAGCGAGCTTATGGGGCCGGGGGCCTGCATGCCAAGCCAACCGGGACCGCCCTCGTCCAGCCAGTACGCCTGTTTCTTGGAGCCAAGATCCCCGAAATCGCAGCAGTATTGGAGAAGGCGGTCAATGCCGGGGCCCCCACGCACCCCACGCTCATCCCGCACGATGTTCAGCGCCTTGACCTTGTCACAGAGGGCATTCACCCGTGCTTCATCGACGCCGGCTCCCTCGTCTGGCCCCATTAGCTCGCGAATCCCCGCGAGTTCCGCTTGGGTTACACGCTCGGGTTTGGGGAAGCCCTGTTCGTCCGGCACAGGGCGTCGCCACTGCGCCTCCTTCTCTGGGATCAGCGCACGGCTCGGATAGGTAAGCGTGTTGTACTTGACAAGGTCCAGGAACACGGTGCCTCTAGCCACATCACTCGGCGCGGCGATCCGGATGTTGTCCACCAGCGCCGTCGGCTTGCCCTTTGGGAAACGATCATAGACAGGACGCCCCTGCCGCCAGCGGGTGAACTCCAAGGGGAACCGGAAGGAGCCGGCAATTTCCTCTGCCTCTCGGAACTCGAAGACCAGCGCACCCGAAATCGGCTCTTCCACGTACACCCATACGGCGAAGGCGGCCCGGCAATTGAGGCCCCCGGCACGAGCCACGTCACCGATGCCGTGGCGGATGACCAACTCCTCCCCCTGGGACCAATCCCAGCGCAAGGAGCCCTTGCCGTGCTTGCTGTGCCACGGACTGATGCTCAGACTCTCCGGCCGCGTCGCCGTGAAGTGTGCCGGTACTCCCTCCTCGAAGGACTCGTACTCCGCCTGCTGGGCCCGGGCCACAGTCCAGACGGTCAAGACAAGCGCGAAGGCCATGGATGCCGTGTTCGTGTTGCCCACCTTGCCGATCTCAGTCCTTTCCATTGCACGACGGCTTCTGTCGCTCCTGAGACATCCCGCCCACGCATCGAGCGGCCACGCCCCCTGCCTCTGGCAGCGGTGATGCGGCCCGCCCAGCACAGGTGCGACGCCCAGCTTGGCCGGGCCGTCGACGTGTCGCGGGCCGGTCGCGATCGGGGTGCCGCCTGTAGGGCCCAGGAACTGATCCCTGCGCCCCCGCGAAACTGAACTGCGCGGCGCTCGAGACTTCCGGGCACACTACTGCCTTCCCCGTCCACCCAGCGCATCCTCCCCGCGTCGGTCCTTGCGGACCATCCCGTCTGTGGGTTGGCGGGCCGCCGGGAAGCCATCGTCGTGATCAGCGCTCGGATTCCGCCCGCCCGAGGTCGTGACGCGGTGGTTCCCTGAGCGCTCTCGTCAGGGGCGAGCGAGATCCTAACGCAGCAAGTGGTACCATAGATGGGGCAGATCACGAGGGCACGCAGACGAGTGCTACTCAGAAGAGCGAGGCCGGGCCCTCGCCCTGGCGGCGTTCGAGTCGCCTCCCCTTCTTTGTTCCCCCCGACCACCGCCCGTGGGACATCGTGGTGCCTGACGTAGCCTCATCGCCGTGGTCAATAGCCTGGCTTGCCCGACTACTCCCAATGGGTCGCGCCCTTTCTGGCTCATGCGCAATCTCATCCGCCTTCCTCCCCCACATCAGGAAGGCGGACATCTCTGCTTTGCACAGACCGGACATCATCACCTTCCACCTACGCAGAGCCCAAGTCCTACTTCATCTCATGCTGTCCGTGCGATACACTACACTGGTAGATGTGCCAGGATTTGTCAGTTCACTGGTATCTGGCCATATCAGGACTTCGCCCAAAGGCGCGCAATCCCTCTTGGAGAAACAGGAAGGCACAGAGCACAAGGGTATCAAGAACGTGAAGGTGGCCGACCTCGACGGTGTAGCGAACTTCAGGTTTGTGTACGAGGACGGCAAGCAGAGCAGGCACTGGCTGCTGATGCCGGCGGGCAGCCGGCTCCACATCGGCCAGGGGCCGGCGATGCGCCGCAAGGGCTACAACCCATACACTTTCGTGCGTCACAACGCAAACAGCTCGCTGTTCGTGGCGGTGCACGAGTTCTGGTCGGAGGAATCCAGGATCGCGAGCGTAGAGCCGCTGCACATAGTCACGGGCGACCCAATGGACGCAGGCGTGCAGATCAACCTCGCCGACGGAACCAGGGAGTCGGGGGCCAGGCCCGGATCCGTGGCCGGGCTGCGCATGCACGGATCGCACCTGACGGCACACTCAGGCGTGTATTCGGCGTGGGCTTGAGCGAGCTGCAGCTCGGCGACATCGATATTGCCGACAACATCGCAGCTTACAGGGGTATCGTGACCCACACGCAGCGCAAGGAAACGGGTGACGAATTGGATGCCTTGCACACCGCTGCACACCTGCCCACCGACGGAAGCCTCGACGGTGCGCCGGTGATTCTGCAGTATGGCGACGAACTGGTGCAGAGCTTCCTGATAGAGCGTATTGAGGCCCTGCCCGCCGGCGGCTCGGCGATCGTGCTGCGAAACGACGCAGGCATTACCATCGAGGAGGACGGTGCCCTGACCAAGCTCCATTACTTCCCTGGTTGGGGGGTCCGCAGACCGTGCAAACTCACCATCGTCAATACACTCCTGGCCCAGCGCGGTGAAGATGGGCAGTACCCGATAGAGAATGAGCCGAAGTCGGATTGGCCGGAGCCGGTGGAAAAGGGCA
>JALGSS010000392.1 GCA_029821745.1 Candidatus Zipacnadia bacterium | reverse complement strand
AGGCCTTTCGTGGCGTCACGATTCACCATTCACGATTCAGGTCTCTTGACAGCAGATGAATCGTGAATGGTGAATCGTGAGGTATCATCAAAAACCAAAAGTCATGTTCTCTCAAGTGCGATGCCGCGCGCGTCGGGGGCCTAAGGGCTTTCGGCCTGAGTCCGCTCAGGCCGAGGCCTTAGGGCCTTCCTCGGATTTCGATGGCTCTTGTGCGTCGCAGAGCACCATTTCCGAAGTGACGCAACGTGTCTCCCAGAACCGCAAGCAGGCTACAGATAATCGGATGAATCGTGAATGGTGAATCGTGAGGAATCATCATAGGTCAAAAGTCCTGAGTCATCTTCTCTCAAGTGACCAACCCACGGAGCCGCAAGCAGACTACAGATAATCGGATGAATCGTGAATGGTGAATCGTGGTGAAACATCAAAAGTCAAAAGTCTTGAGTCATGTTCTCTCAAGTGACCATCCCACGGAACCGCAAGCAGGCCCCAGATGATCGAATGAATCGTGAATGGTGAATCGTGGTGAAACATCAAAAGTCAAAAGTCTTGAGTCATGTTCTCTCAAGTGACCATCCCACGGAACCGCAAGCAGGCCCCAGATGATCGGATGAATCGTGAATGGTGAATCGTGAGGAATCATCATAGGTCAAAAGTCCTGAGTCATCTTCTCTCAAGTGACCATCCCACGGGGCCGCAAGCAGGCTACAGATGATCGAATGAATCGTGAATGGTGAATCGTGGCAAGACATCAAAAGTCAAAAGCCTTGAGTCATGCTCGCTCAAGTAACCAGCCCACGGAACCGCAAGCAAGCTACAGATAATCGGATGAATCGTGAATGGTGAATCGTGAGACACAGACACAGTATCGGTCAATAACGAATAGAAGAGGATAAGGAGCCCTATGACCACCGACAACTTCAAGACGTACCAGCGTGCTGAAGTCACGCTGCCCGAAAAGAACCGCGTCTGGCCGCTCTACGGCGCAGGGATGGAGAATCTGGGCGTCGACCGCAAGCCGATCGAGGTCCCCATGCCCGAGTACGGCCCGGATGAGTTGATGGTCCGGCACGATGCCTGCGGGCACTGCTTCTCGGATATCAAAGTCATCCGCGCCGGCCAGGACCATCCTCGCATTTACCGCGATATGCGCGAGGACCCGGTTATTCTGGGCCACGAGATAAGCCTCACCGTTGTGGGTGTCGGCAAGAATCTTGCGGACGAATACAGAGTGGGCGATCGCTTCATCGTGCAGGCCGACATCTTTGTCGACGGCATCGGCTATGCCTACGGGTATGAGATCCAGGGCGGCCTATCGGACTATGCCGTGATCGACCAGCGTGTGCTCAATGGCGACCACGGGAACTACCTGATCCCGGTGCAGCCCGAGACAGGCTACGCAGAGGCCGCGCTGACGGAGCCCTGGGCGTGCGTGATCGCCGCCTACGAATTGCGCTACCGCACGATGCTGCGCCCGAAAGGGACAATGTGGGTGATCGGGACCGATCGCGCCAAGGACACCTACACCATCAGCAAAGGCTTCGACAAGCAGTCCCACCCCGCCAAGCTCATGCTCACCAACGTCCCGGAGGCCTTCGAGGATTGGCTGCGCGCTCAGGCCGAGGAGCTTGGCATCGAGATCGAGGTCGTGGCGGAATTGCCTGACCCCGAGACGGTGGAGACCGACGATTCCCCCGCCTCCCCCGCAGAGGTCACCGGCTCGGGCAAGGGCGTGGATGACATCATCATCCTGGGCGCCGACCCCGACGTGATCGAGAGGGCCAGCCCGAACCTGGCCAGCTATGGCATCTTGGCCATCATCGATGATGTACCGATGGCCCGCATGGTCAACGTCGACGTGGGCCGTGTGCACTACAACCGCTGGCTCTACGTCGGCAGCACGGACACGGACATTGCCAAGGCTTACAGCGACCTGCCGGCTCGGTCAACGCTGAAGGGCGGCGGCGCATCCTGGTTTGTGGGCGCCGGTGGCCCGATGGGACGTATGCACGTCCAACGGGCCATCGAGTCCAAGGACCACCCCGGTACCATCGTCTGCACCGACATCAGCAATGAACGGCTGGCCGACCTCCGCACCAGCTTCGAAGCCGAAGCCGTGGACAAGGGTATTGAGTTCATCTGCCTCAATCCGATGGAGAAGGATGCCTACCAGGCCAGCATGGCGCGCTTCAAGGGGAGCGGCTTCGACGACATCATCATCCTGGCGCCCGTGCCGCCTGTGATCGCCGATGCAGCCACCTATCTGGGCCAGGAAGGTGTGATGAACATCTTCGCTGGTGTCGCGCGCGGCAAGGTCGCCCCCATCGACGTCAGTGATGTCTATCTCAGGCAGATCCGGGTCATCGGCCACTCTGCCTCGACCATCGAGAATATGCGCTCGATGCTCTTTCAGGCTGAGACGGGCCAACTCTCCCCCAATCGCTCGGTGGCAGCCATTGGCTCGCTGGAAGCGGCGTGGGATGGCCTCACCGCCGTCCAGGAGACTGCCTACCCCGGCAAGATCGTGATCTACCCGCACATCAAGCCACTGCCGCTCACCGCGATCGCCGATCTCAAGGACAAGCTCCCCTCCGTCTACGCCAGGCTGCGCAACGGCAACGAGTGGACCAACGAGGCCGAGGCCGAACTGCTGCGCCTGATGGCCCAGTAGACGACAGGATCACGCGGACCGCGGCCATCTTGGCCGCTCTGTGCCCAGCCAGAAAGGCCGCGGTCCGCTGACGGGAGAGCCGCCTGTAGAGCATCTCGCCGACCAGATCGACAGGAACTGACTATGCGAACACCACCCCAGAGTTCGAGCGGGCTGCCGCCTTACCTGATGACATCAGATCCGGCATCCTTCGCACGCAAGACCATCGTCGAACGCAAGGCACAGATCATCGCCCGCGTGATCGCCGACCACGACTATCCAGGCGAGATCGTGGCCAGCCTGACCGCGTTCCGCGACGAGATCCTGCACCCGGATCACGGCTCTTCCGTGATCCAACCGCTGTCCGAGACCGGCGGTGATGCTGCGTTCTGGAACACCTCGCTGGCAGCATATGAGGGGCACAGCTGGCTTGAGGTCCCTTGGTACTTCGCCGAGACCTACTTCTACCGCCGTCTGCTGGAAGCCACCGGCTACTTCATGGAACCCGCGGGTTGCCGGGACCCCTTCGCCCCACAGAAGCGAGCGCAGGAGGCCTTGGCGGTCACACAGCTGGCGGCCGTTTGGCCGGGGATCGCGGCGATTCCCGGCGATGCCAGATTCTTGACCCTACTGCACGCATGTCTCTGGGGAAACCGTGCCGACCTGAGCAACTTCACGATCGACCAACAGGCCGTCGGGGACACTGCTGCGGACCGAGCCAACATGCTCATCGACCACACCGACGCGGTCCGCAGCTTGCTGGCGGGCGGCGTGAGCGAGGTGGCCTTCATCAACGACAACGTCGGCGCGGACAGCCTCTTCGATCTGGTGCTGGCGGACTATCTGTTGACGCAGGGATGGGCACAGCGTGTGACCTTCCACCTCAAGAACCAGCCCTTCTTCGTCTCGGATGCGATGCCGCAGGACATTGAGCGGGTGGTCGATCTGCTACGGGCCCCAGCGTCTCTGGATGCCGAGTTGGGGCACAGGCTCAGCGAGGCACTGGCGGAGCAGCGCCTGACCCTGACGACGCACCCCTTCTGGACGCAGTGTCTCGGCTTCCGCGACATGCCCGGTGCTGTGCGAGCCCCGCTGCAGCGGGCCGACCTGGTCATCCTGAAAGGAGACGTAAACTACAGGCGGCTGCTGGATGATCGCCACTGGCCGCCCAGCACCCCGCTGGCCATCGCCGCGGCCGACTTCCCGCGGCCCTTCCTCGTGCTGCGGACCCTCAAGGGCGAGATCATCGCCGGCCTCGAACCGGGCCAGGCCGAGCGCCTTGCCACCGAGGACCCCACCTGGCTCATCAACGGCCTCCGCGGTCTCATCCATCTGGAGCAGTAAGAAGACAAGAGGAACCACGAATCTTCACGAATCTCACTAATCCTTACCGGCGCAAAGCGAGGTGGCTGTGAATACAACCCATACAGCTGATGACAAGCTACTGTACAAGGAAGAAACCTATGCCATCGTCGGGGCTGCGATGGAGGTGTACAATCACCTCGGGAAGGGATTTCTGGAAGCGATCTATCAGGAAGCCTTCGCTCTGGAAATGGCCGCCCGTGGCATACCTTTTCGTGAACAAGAAGTGGTTCCCATCTACTACAAAGACCGGAAACTGGGCCATACATACAAACCCGACTACCTGGTCTATGGTAAGATCATAGTGGAGATCAAGGCCATCACCACCACGACACCCGTGGAGGAAGCTCAACTCATCAACTACCTCAAAGCCACACATCTACGGCTCGGATTGCTCATCAATTTCGGGCACCCCGGTCGTCTTCAATGGATCAGAAGAGTGCTCTAGACTGGATGATCAGTCAGATATCTATCTGCTCTGGATTAGTGAAGATTCGTGTTATTCGTGGTTTCAGAAAGGACTGATCATGACACTGAAAGACAGAATCGCAGTTGTGACCGGCGGGGCACAGGGACTGGGCGAGGCGATCTGCCGGCGCCTGGCCAACGAGGGTGCCCACGTTGTCATAGCCGACATCAACCTTGCCGGCGCCACCAAGACGGCCGAGGCAATCGCCGCCGACACGGGACGCCGTAGTCTCGCCGTCAAGGCCGACGTCACCGATGAGGAGCAGGTCGCCGCCATGATGGACACAGCGGTTGAGACCTTCGGCCGCCTCGACATCGTCGTCTCGAACGCCGGCGTCCTGGTTGCCGATGCCATCGACGAGTTCCCTGCCGAGAAGTGGCGCTTCGTCATGAACGTCGACCTCTTCGGCTACTTCCTCGTCGCCAAACACGCAGCCCGGGTCATGAAGCCCCAACGCAGCGGCAGCATCATCCAGATCAACTCCAAGTCCGGCAAGAAGGGGAGCTACAAGAACTCGGCCTATGCAGCCGCCAAGTTCGGCGGCATCGGCCTCACCCAGAGCATCGCG
>JALGSS010000391.1 GCA_029821745.1 Candidatus Zipacnadia bacterium | reverse complement strand
TGATTGTCGGGCTGGCGGGGCGGGTCCCCCTTCGCTCGGCACACGACGCCGAGCTATGGGCGACTGCGCCCGACTTCGTCGGGCTGGAAGCCCTACGATTAACGGCACGGCGAGCGGCGACGGCGAAGGTATACGGCCGGCGCGGCACGGGACCGCGCCCTACAGAACGGCATACTACATACGGCAGGGCGGGGACGTAGCCCCGCCCCTCCAGACGGCCAAGGCAACGGCAGAGGCGGACGGAGCGTGATCACTGCATGAACCCCGAACTCCTGGTACAGGGCATTCTCATCGGCCTCGCCATCGCGGCCCCCGTCGGACCAATCAACGTGCTCTGCATCCGGAGGATTCTCGCGGACGGGCGCGCGATCGGATTCGCCTCCGGGCTTGGCGCCGCAGTCGCCGACGGTACCTACGGCGCAATAGCCGCGTTCGGCCTAACCGCCGTCTCGGGCCTGCTCGTGAATTGCCAGGTCTGGCTTCGGATCGTCGGCGGAGTGTTCCTGCTCTACCTGGGGGTGCGCACGTTCCTGGCCAAGCCCGCAGAGCCGTCCAACGCTTCGCGCACCACGCGCCTGCTCGGGGCCTTCGCATCCACCTACCTGCTCACGCTGACCAACCCGCTGACCATCCTCTTTTTCGCCGCCATCTTCGCGGGGCTGGGCGTGGGCGCCGGCGACGGCAGCTACGGCTCGGCCGCCTCGCTCGCCGGCGGCGTCCTGCTGGGATCCATGCTGTGGTGGGTCGGCCTCACTGTCGTCGTCGGAGCCGTCCGCGAGCGCTTCACGCCGACCGCGAGGGTCTGGGTCAATCGCGCCTCCGGTTGCCTCATCGGCGGATTCGGCATCGCCGCCTTCGGCAGCTTCTTCGTTTGAGCGATGGCTGAATTCGTCGGCCGATGGACCCACAGCCGTCGCCATCCCTGCCATCGCAGATGATGCGCATGTCCGACCGTTTTCTTGCGGAAGATGAGACCATCCGTCTCATATGTGTAGCCGGTCACGGCGACGAGAGCAGGTTCGCCGCCGGGGGCGGAGGCACTGCAGGGATGGCGCGGGGGGCGGCGAAGTCAGGCTACGAGGGCATACCGCAACGACGCTGATTGTCGGGCTGGCCCACCTTCGCTGAAGCTTGGACCTTCGCTGAAGCTATGGCCCACAATTTGGTGGGTGCAAGCAGAAGCCCGACCGCCGCACGCAAGCGTGCGGACGGTTAACAGCCAAGGCGACGGCAGGGCGGGGGCGTAGCCCCGCCCCTCCAAACGACATACGGCAACGACCGGCGGGTCTAAAGACCCGCCCTCCATACGACGGAAGGCCAAAGCGACGGCACTGATTGTAGGGCTGGCGGGGCGGGTCCCCCTTCGCTCGGCACACGACGCCGAGCTTCCGCCTTCGCTGAAGCTTCGGCCGACAAGCTGGGGCGACTGCGCCCGACTTCGTCGGGCTTGCGGGCATATAGAGCAAGAGGAGATCACGCACGATGCGATTGAGATTGCACCAGGTGTGGGTGGCGATGTTGGTGGTCGCCGCAGCAGCAACACAGGTGAGTGGGCAAGGAATCGGTCAGACAACCGTGGGGCCGATAGGGCCAACGATCATGGGGCTGAACGATCGGCACCTGCATTTCGTGTCGACGGAGAAGTTTGAGCAGTGGGAACGGCACGAAGGGGCGTGGGAAGAAGAAGGGGAGTTCGAGCGACGCGCGGTCAGGCGTATGGAGTTGGCGCCGCTGGCTGAAGACTGCGAAGTGTGGATGAACAACGTGCATGCGAAGCCGGGCGACGGGCGGGCGATCCCGACGGTTGAACTGTTCGCCAAGAAGCCGGGAGAGAACATCGAGCAGCGGGTCATGGGGCCAACGGACCTGCCGAAGGGGACGGCGCTGAGGCTGAAACTTGTGCAGCCGCATGAGTGGACGCTGACGCAGCATGCGTACTGGCCCGCGAGGTCGAGGATACAGATATACGCACGTCCGGCGGGCGTCAAGCATGAGTTGGTGGCGCGGATCACGTGGACGCGTGGGAATGTGTATCTAAAGACCGCTGATGGGGAGCAACATCTGGTCAAGCCGGGGACCGAGTTGACGCCAGGCGATGTGATTATGACGGGCGAGGACGCGGTTGCTGAGTTGCTGATCTATCCCAAAAACAGCTCGTCGGTACTGATCAGGATGAAGCCGAACACGACATGTGTTATTCAGAAGCCGAAGGACGGGACGCCGAGGAAAATAGGGTTCTTCGAGATGCTCTGGGGGAAGATATGGTGTAAGGCGGAGAAGGGCTCGGAGTTCGAGGTGAAGATACCGCGGGCGGTCGCGGGAGTGCGCGGGACGGAGTTTACTGTGTCGCATGGTGAGGTGGGCAGTGCGGTGGCGGTGTTCGAAGGCGTGGTGGAAGTGACCGGTGACGCTGGGAACGCGGCGCTGGAGCCGGGGCAGGGCGCGGCGATCGACGATGCGGGGGCGGTGGCGACGGCGGCAGTGGGTCCGGAGGATAACTGGGGGAGAGAGCAGGAGTGGTCGACGATCATCGCGGAGGACTTCGCGACGCTGGATGAGGGGCGATGGGAGAAGTGGGCGATGTTCAGCGGGAGCGTGGAGGGCGTGTCGGTGACGGACGGGCGGCTGGTGCTGAGCGATGAGGGCGGCGGCGGATTTAGTCCGTGCGGGATCACGACACGCGAGAAAGCGCTGCGGTGGGCGATTGATGACCCGATGGTGGTGGAACTGCGGACGGCGGCGAGTGAGCTGTCGGAGCATGGCGAGGTGAACGCGGGGATGGTGACGGGGTCGCCTGTCGAGAGGGATTGGGAACGCGCGTGGTATCCCTGGGACGTCTGGGGGCCCGTGCTGAAGATGACTCGGGGCGGAGCGGGCGTGTGGTTGTACATGCCCGGACGCGAGAAGGTGCTGACAACGGACGCGGCGGCGGTGGCCGATGGTGCACGGATGGTGATCGAGCGCGGTGAGAAAGAGGGCGAAGGGACGGTCACGCTGACGGATCTGCAGGGGACGGTGCTGGGGACATATGAGGGGCGGCTGGGAAGCGAGTTCAATGCGGGCGGGCTGTGGTACGCGAATGTGTGGGGGTATGCGTGGCCGGAAGGGGAAGCGCTGGAGGCGGTGGTGGATGCGGTGTGGCTGGGGCCGCTGAGCCAACTCGGGAAGCCAGTAGAAGCGGCGGTGGTGCCCGGGCCAGTTGCGTCTCCGATTGCGACGGCAACGGAGAGTTTCGTGGAGGAGTTCACGATACTCGATGACATGCGATGGCTTGAGCTTGGCGGGCAGGTGAGTGTGACGGACGGGGTGCTGAGGATCGAGGGCGCGAATGCAGCGCTGATGACGGTGGAACCGGCAGTGACGGTCCCGGCCGCGAATGCGCTGCTGCTGGAGATGCGGCGGCCCTCCGGAGCGGTGACGGTGGGACTGGTATCGGCTGAGGCCGGGACGACGTGGGTGGAGGGGTGCCCGCTGGCGATGCAGTGGACGGCGGCAGGGATCACGGTGATGTCGCCAGCGACGGGGCGGACCGTGGCGGGGCCGATGGCGACAGGCGAGGCGCTGGGGGCGCAGTTGGTGGTGGGGCATCAGGCGATGCCGGGACATCTGGTGGTGCGAGTGATCGCGCTTGATGGCACGGCGCTGGGGGCGGGACTGGCGGAGGCGAACGGGGTGGTGGCGGGATCGCAGTGGCATATCGGCGTGTGGCAGGATCAAGGCGGAGCGCCGGGTCTGGTTGACTCGATCTGGGCGGGCGCGGCGCTGGAGAGATAGGGCGGCAACGGAAGGCTAAGGCGGACGGCATGGGACAACGGCCGGCGGGTCTAAAGACCCGCCCTCCAAACGACTACGGCGACGGCATACGGCAACGACCGGCAGGCCAGTGGGTCGGATAGGAATCCGACCCCTCCACACGGCATACGGCAACGACCGGCCGATTCTAACGAATCGGCCCTCCATACGGCCACGGCAGAGGCAAACGGCCTGGCCTTTCAGGCCAGTGGGTCGGATAGGAATCCGACCCCTCCACACGGCATATGACAACGACCGGCGGGTCTAAAGACCCGCCCTCCATACGGCAAGGCAACGGCGGGCCGATTCTAACGAATCGGCTCTCCATACGGTGGACCGCTAAGGCGACTGCGCCCGACTTCGTCGGGCTTGCGAGCAAAGGTCCCCCTTCGCTCGGCAGACGGCGCCGAGCTATGGGCGACTGCGCCCGACTTCGTCGGGCTTGGGAGAGTGAGCGACGTGGCTGATGTAGTGTTCGCGTACGATGTCGAGGATGTATACAACCCGCAGTCTGACGATGCGCTGCTGCAACTGTGCCGGATCCACTCGGAAGAGGGAGTGCCGGCAAGCATGTTCGTGGCCGCTGAGAAAGCGAGGGCCATGCGTGAGCGTGGACGGATGGATGTGCTGGAAGCGCTTGCGGAACACGAGATCAGCTACCACGGGAACTACTGGGGCGACTTCCCGGACCCGGCGACCGCCTACGGGGCGACAATGGAGTTTGACGATGCGGTGGAAATGGCACTGTACATCGAGGCGCGGGGCGTGCAGGATGTGGCCGAGATTACGGGGAGCGTGCCGGTGGCGTGGTGCTGCCACCAGGCGCAGCAGTCGCTGCCGATGCAATACGCGATGAAGCTGGCGGGCGTGCGGTGCTGGGCGGGCGGGCCGCGTGGGTGGCTGATGAACTGGCTGAGCTGGCCGCGGTCGAACTGCACGGTGTCGAACCAGGGAAGCTGGAACATGGAGTACGATCCGATGCGGCCGGATGAGGTGAAGCCGACCGCTGACCCACAGGCGGATGTGGCGCAGGCGATGGCGGACCTGGACGGACGACTGGGGAGCACGGATTTCGTTAGCTTGACGGGGCATCCGGTGTGCTGGGTGACGCGCGAGTGGAGCGGGCTGTGGGAGTACGCGACACTGTTCCGGTACGGGAGCGCGGGACCGTATCCGAGGCCGCGGATCAGTGCGCCGGGGCGGCTGCGGTCGGCGGAGGACACGGCGGCGGCGTACGAGTATACGCGGCAACTGCTGCGAGCGGCCAAGAGCCGGAGCGATGTGAACCTGACGACGTATGCGGAGCTGTGTGGTCGATTCGAGGAACCCGGCCAGGCATGGGTGACGTGGTGGCAGTTGGTGGCGCTGGCACGGAAAGTGACGGGGAAGCTGGACGCGGTCGTGGACTACGGGACGAGCTTCTCGCCGGCGGACATAGCCGGGATGCTGAACTTCGCGGTGCAATACATGTATCACCACAACCGGTGGCCGGAGCAGGTCCCGGTGCAACGAGTGCTCGGGCCGACCGAGGAGCCGATGGCGTGTCCGAACGGCGTGACGGTGGATCGGCGCAGCATCATCGCGGGGTGCATGGCGGCATACTCGATCATGATGGACGACCGGCGGTTGCCGGGGAAACTGCGGGCCAGCCGGACGGATGTGGGGCCGAGCGAACTGCTGCACGCGGCGGCGGGGCTGGTGCTGGGGTGGGAGGAGACCGGCGAACTGCCGGCTGAGGTGAAAGTGCCGCCAGTGCCGAGCCTGCCGGGCGTGGTGGAGACGCCGATCATTACCGACCGGCGGTTCGGGTCGACGAACATGCCGCCTGACTGGGAGCATGAAGCGCTTTGGGAACTGCTGCGGTGGCAGAGCTGGAGCTATCGGCCAATGGTCGCAAGGCAGAAAAGAAGGAACGGTTAACGGCGGCAATGGGGAATGGGGAAAGGCAGAAAAGAAGGAACGGTTAACGGCGGCAATGGGGAATGGGCAATCGGCAAAGGGAACGGCGACCCCCCTTCGCCAAGGCTTGGACCTTCGCTAAGGCTTCGGCCCACAAGTTGGGGGGCAGGCGGCTGACGGCGGCGGGTTACGGTGTGACTGTGCTCAGGTCGAAAGTCCAGACGTGGGCGTTGGCGGCGAAGGCCAGGAGACCATTCACCAAAGCACCGCCGGCGGATATGCGCACCGGGGGATCAGCGATCTTCTCGTGCTCGAAAGTGCCCGGCGTGATCTTCAGTATCGCCGACGACATCATCGCGTACAGGGCTCCGTCAGGGCCGAGCTGCAGCGCGTGGCGGGGGACGGAACCGTAGTCAGCGAAGCTCTCAGTGTGGACGACCTCGCGGGTCTCGGGGTCGAATACGAAGAACGTGGAGTTGCCCGACAGGCCATAGACCAAAGACGAGGTCAGAGCAACAGCCAAAGGCTTCGCCTCGGCAGCAGCGCCGTCCGCCGGGCGAGGGGCATTGGGCTCGGCTCCACCGCCAGCCACGTAAATGCTGACGATGTTGGGGTCGCCGGGGACCGGGACCGTGCGGAAGACGACCTCTTTGGTCTCCCAGTCGACGATGTAGAGCTCGGCCTCGGTGGCGGTAGCATGGCCGCCGCCAGGGGCGGAGATCGAAGTGCCACCGATCAGGTCTCCGTTGGGCAGGGCCTGCAGCGTGATGGTGCTGTGGCCGGGGAGCAGATCGCTCTCGGCGTCAAGTAGAAGCGCCTCGCCAGACTGCAAGTCGCAGATGCCGATCCCCCCGCCGCACAGACCGTAGCCCGCGAAGCCAGCCATCATCACGTGTGTGCCATCCGGGTGCGCGAGCGCGGTGCGCGGGCGGCAGATGTCGCTCTTCCACTGGCCGAGGATGCGCGGGTTGGCGGGATTGTTGAGGGCGTCGAGGTCGCGCTGCGTGGTGGTGAGTTCGGCGGAGGCGAGCGAACCCCACGGCTCCTGGCCCTCGGTGTCGAGCATCCTCATGGTCAGGTGATGGTCGCCGGCGGTGAGGTCGATGGGGCCATGGGCGAGTATGGGGCCGGGCTGGGTGGCGGAGTAAGTGCCGACGTAGGGCTCCCATATCTCCTCGCCATCGAAGAGGAATTGCACGGTGCCATACTGGTTGGATTGGTAGGGCGCGGCGTAGAGATAGTACTGGCCATCGGCGGGGACGGAGAGTGTGACGGTGCCCTCTGCGCCGGGCTCGTCACCGTGGAAGAAGGCGAGATCGTGACTGTCGAGATAGGTGAAGTGCCCGCCAGTGGCAGTGGCGGAATCGAAGAGTTCGCGGGCTGAAACGGCCAGGGCCTCGCGCTTGCCCATGGGATTGAAGGGTCGGTTGACGTCGAATGCCCAGAGGCGGCCGCCAGCGTATTCGGCGCCGATGACCTGATCGCCCTGAGTGGCAATTGCGCAGAAGTTGCCGCCACCAACTTGCGGGACCGCGCCGAAATCGGTGAGGGACATGTCGGCGGTATCGAGGGCGAGGAAGTGCATCGGGTGACAGGTGGATGCGTAGACGGTGTCGCCAGGGCCGGCGGCGAGACTGGTAACGGTGGCGCCGCCGGACTCGTAGTCGAAGTCGATGCGGCGGAGCGTGCCGTCGGCGTCCTGGACTTCGCACCAGCGATCAGGGAGGGAGAGGTTGGTGAGCTTGCGGCCATCAGGAAAGACGCCGCTGCGCCCGCCCCAGCCGATGGCTCCGGTGGACTGCGTTGGGGGCATATCCGCAGCGTCGATGACTGTGGCTTCGCCGCCGGACATGCGATAGCACTTCCCGCAGGTCTTAGCATACGCGGCACCGTCAGGGCCGAGGATCACCACGCCGGTGCCATGGGAGCGCTCTGCTTCGGGCGATACCTGGCGACGCTCGCCGGTGGCGGGGTTGAAGGCGACGACGTTATCGCGGGCGGTGCCGATGCCAGCGTAGAGCCAGCCCTCGGTGTCGGAGACGAGGTAGGAAACGTACTTCTCGGCCGGGTCGAGTTGACCGTGATCGAATAGCTCCTGAGTCTCGGGATCGTAGGAGACGAGGTGGGTGCTGGCGTGGACGCCCGCGTAGATGCGGCCGTCGGGACCGTCGACCATCGCGCTGCCAGTCACGCAGGAGAGCGGCGCGGGCGGCTTGCCTGAGAAGAGCCACTCGTGCGTGTCGAGGTCAAGTTCGAGAAACGTCGGGCCGGCGAAGGTGTAGAACCGACCGTTGGCGCTGAGCAGGGAGGCGAAGGGCGGGGAGTTGGGGACGCCCTCAGGGTAGTAAAGCTGCTCGGCCTCGCCAGTGTCGATGTCGATGAACAGCACCCAGCCGCGAGCGCTCTGGTCGAGACTCATGACAAGGGCCATGGAGCGGCCCCGGGCGTCTTCGAAGGTGATGACGCCACGGCTCTCAGCGACCGCTGAGCCGACGCCGTGGTCGACGAAACCGTCCTGGGCAAGAGTCGCGGCAGCGGGCAGAAGCGTCATGCAGGCGATCATCAGCAACACCATTGGATGCGGCCTCCGTTGCGGTCAGTCTGCGTAGGGCGGTTCAGGCAGTGGCAGGGAGAAGGGAGTGGCGGCCTGCCACTGTGCGATATCGGCGTCGAGCAGTGTGCTCATGTCTTTGGCAGAGCACTTGGCGATGCGGATACGCGCGCGAATGGTTGCCTCCGCGCCAGGCGGGAGCACTTCGTCGGCAACATGCATCGCGATCCCGGCGGCCCAGCCATCGTCGGTGCTGTAGGTCATCTGGCTGCCGTCACTTGACTGCAGCTGCCATGGGCCCTCGGGCACTTCGCGCAAGGGAACAGGGGTTCCGATCGGGATGTCTTCGTCGCCAACGTTGCGGATGGTGACGTAGAGATTGACGAACTCACCATAGGGCCGGATCCAGTCAGCACTGCGGAGTTCGTTGAGGATGTCAAATGTGGCCTGTAGAGCACCCCAAGGCGTCGAGTGCATGCCCTCGACGGCGTCCTGAATCACGAGCGGCGCGTCAGGCAGGTCCCGGTGGGTGAGGAGGAGCTCGCCGTTGGCGGGCTCGTCCTGCGG
Source organism: Candidatus Zipacnadia bacterium (assembly GCA_029821745.1). Taxonomy (GTDB): domain Bacteria; phylum Armatimonadota; class Zipacnadia; order Zipacnadales; family JABUFB01; genus JALGSS01. The sequence continues at coordinate 1,078 of JALGSS010000391.1, read as the reverse complement.
GAAGTCGGCGAGGTAGCGGGTGAGCAGAGCGTCGGAATCGTTGGGCATGAAGTAGAGGCGACCGGCGCAGCGAGTGGTGTTGGTGGCCTCGTCATAGAAGCCGGCGAAGGATGGACTGGCGTGGAGGCAGTCGTGCCAGCCCTGCGAGAGATTGGTGCTATGGGGCCACGCCAAGGCGGTGAGCCACTTGTCGTCGCGTGATACACAGCCGATGAGTGAGTATATGGGACGGTCAGTGCTGTTACCCCAGAAGGCGGTGGGCTGGCCAGTGTGGCGGCGCCAGATGCCAGATGGGGAGGTAGACCTGGACCCAGGGCGGGTTGTTGCGCTCGGGATTGGTGACGTATTTCTCCGCGCGAGTGTCGGGGAAACGGGTGGTGTCGCCCATGAGGGTCAAGCCGCGGACGGTGTAGATGAAGCAGCGAGAGACGAAGTCATCGAAGAACTCGCCGCGATTGCCGAAGCCCTCGGAATCGTGCAACTGCCAGCAGGCGTTGACGCTGCCCACCGCTCGGACCTTGTCGGGATCGGGGCCGGTGACGGTGACTTCGAAGAGGACGGAGCCGGGCTCGGGCACGAAGCGAGTGGTCGCCGTGGCGCCGTTGAAGTCATGGGTGAGAGTGACAACCCCATCTTCGCCGACCGCGCCAGTGCCGACACCGGCGAGGCCCATCTCGTAGCACCAGATTTTGCACTTGAAGTCATCCATCTCGGGGATGGAGATCAGGAGATTGGTGAAGACGCGATCGCCAGCGGGCTGGTTCTCCCAGTTGAGTTGAGGGATGAGGGTGGGCATTTCGTCGTCCTGAGCGGCGACGGGCACGGATGCACACAGCGCCAGTGTCGCTATGGTCAAGGCGAGTGTGGTGAGCCCCAGATTGACCATGAAATCAACTCCACCACGCCAGATAGTCACGCAAGAGTGAGTTCGCTTCAGTGGGGCATGGGACCTGCCGGGCCGCGGTTCTCCACCGCACCTCCTTGCGTGCATCGCTCGCCCTGCGGGCATCGCTCCCGCACGCTCCCCGCGGCTTAACGCAAGCTGCGCTTGCGTCGGGGGAAGCGATAGGGCAAGCAT
>JALGSS010000390.1 GCA_029821745.1 Candidatus Zipacnadia bacterium | reverse complement strand
CCCGACCTGTAAGCTCTCCGCCGCCGTGTACCCGAGTTGGCCGTACCACCGCAAGTCCGTCGGCCAGGACTGGGCGCTGTGGCTCCACGAGGGCTGGATCGACTTCATCTGCCCAATGGCCTACGACACGCCCGGGAACTTCGAGCGCCACACGGACCGCGTCCGGCGTCAGCGTGAGGCGGCGGAGGACAAGCCGCTGATGGTCGGCCTGGGCTCCTGGCTGCATCCCGGGCCGGTATCCGTGGCCGAGGCCATCGTCGCCGACCGTGAGCTTGGTGCGGAGGGCTTCCTGTTCTTCTCGTACACGCCACAACTGGGCCAGACGATCCTGCCGGCCCTGCGCCAGAACGTCCTGGCCGGGGACTAGACGCTTGGGAGGTCTGCCATGCGACCGCTAACGTCCATCGCACTCGTGACAGGCTTGGGATTGCTCGCGGCCGTCTGCGGAGCGGATGAAGTGCGCGTCCCGGTCACCGCGGACACGTCGCTTCAGGCGCATCGTGCGGAGATCACCTACAACAGCGGGGCTTCCAGCACGATCCGCATCAAGGGCAACGAGCATTTCATGCTCGCGGACTTTGATCTCCACGCCGTGAAGGGCTGGCGGGTCGACAGCGCAACGCTGTACATCCACGAAGCGCGCGAGACGAAGCTTCGCACGGTAGGTCTCTCCACCATCGCAGCCCCATGGCAGGAGGGTACCGGCCGCAGCAACGAGACAGCAGGCGGCTGTACCTTCACCCGAGCCGTCTGGCCCGACACGCACTGGGACGGGCCGGACAGCGATTTTCTGCACGTGTCATTGACGAACGGGAACACCCTAACCTGCTACACGGATGTCCGGCGGGAGGACAACGGCTGGCTCGCCATCAACGTTGAGCCGCGCCTGGTGCACGCGATGCTCGCCGGGGCATCCCACGGACTGTGCCTGTCTGATGAGAAGGGCCAAACGCGCGCCAACAATGATGTCCACTCCAGGGAGCAGAGCGCCTTTGCGCCGTACATGATCGTGCAGGGCCGCCCGGAAGCGATTGCTCCCCCAAGCGCCCCCGAGGGCGTGTCAGTCGAGCAGTTCCCGACCGCCGCCACCTATGATACTGGTGCGCTTGCGCTGAGGCCGGGGTCTCCGTCGGAGGCCATATACGGGTATGAAGTGTCCGTCGTGCCGGAAGGCTCGGATGAAGCGAGACGGATGCGATTCCTGAGGCCGTGCCCCGGGGATGAGCGCCCGTTGGTTCTCCCGGGATTGCCCCCGGACACGCGGATCACCGTCAGCATCGCCGCGTTTGGCCGCTCAGGGGACTTGGGGCCGGCGGCCGTAGTCGACGCGGCATCCTCACCGGCCCGGGAGCGTCCTGCCGCACTTGCCCGCGTGGAGCTTCCGGTATTGCAGGGCAACGAGCCGGCTCTCGTCAACGGTCTGCGCGTCTGGGCCTGCCCCGCGGAGTGCAAGGTGAGCCCGATATCCGGGAACGTGCTGGAGGAGGTGGGTCGCGGGAAGTACGAGGGCCCGGCAACCGGGGTCTGGCGCCGGCGCAACCCCGTCTGGGACGGCCGGGAGGCCCGCCTGACAGCGGCCCGTGGCGAGGTCATCGCGCTGCAGGTTATCGTCGAGAACGCCACCGGCCGGCTCCGAGACGTCGCGCTGAAGATCATCCCCGAGGACCCGGGCGATCCCCTTCCCGCACCGTTCCTTGCCGCCCGCAACTGGTATGTCCGTGACGGCGAATGGTATGCCGAGTACATGGTGCCGATGGACGACTCGGGCGCTCGGATTCCTGCGGCGGACAACCGGGTCCAGGGGCAGACGAACCAGTCCTTCACGCTCCTGTGGGAGATGCCGGAGGACATCACGCCAGGGCTCAAGCGCGCAGCTCTGCGCGTCACCTCGAATGGCACCCAGATCGTGCCGTTGGTCATCGAGGTCGTGGATGTCGAGATCCCAACGCGGACCACGTTCGAGGTGGATCTGAACTGCTACGGGCCGGTTGGGAGTGTGGCGGATTTCGACAAGTACCTCGCGCGGGAGCGCCGCTACTACTCCGCCGCGCACCGACTTCGGTCGACGCTGAACCCTCTTCCCTACTCCCAATCCGGCAGCACATACAAGGGTTTCGTGCCGCCAGTCGAGGGCGTCGGGGCCGCGATGCGCGTGTCCGACTGGGCACAGTACGATGCGCACTTCGGCCCTTATCTTGACGGCAGCGCTTTCGAGGGAGTGCGCGCGGGCGTTCCCATCACCCACATGTATCTGCCCTTCCACGAGAGTTGGCCCACGCCGATCGCGGGGAACTACTCGGCGGCGAACGACATCCGCAAGTACCACGACAACATCATCCACCACGCCCTGGTCGCGCCGCCTGTGGAGCAGGCTTTCAGCCGAGAGTTCCAGGGAGCTTTCGTCGCCGTAACGCGCCAGTTCGCGGATCACTTCAATGAGCGCGGATGGACCGACACGGACGTTCAGGCGTATCAGAACAACAAGTACTACTTCAAGGATGAGAAACACAACTTCCGGGGCACCTCGTGGTGGCTGCTGGACGAGCCGATGCACCGGGATGACTGGCTGGCCCTGCGGTTCTTCGCTCGGATGCACCGCGAAGGTGCGGCGAGTGCACCGCGGTTCGTCTACAGGGGAGATATCTCACGGCCCCAGTGGCAGCGCGACTGGCTCGACGGGCTTGTGGACGTGATGTGCGTTAGTTCGGCGCTCTTCACCGAGGGCCGACACTGCCGCCGCATGAGGGACCAGTGGGGCGCCATCTTCTGGCACTACGGAACGGCCAACGCCATCCACGCGAGTAACTTGATCGGCGTGGCCTGGGCCCTGAAGGCGTATCTCGCGGGCGCTGACGGCATCCTGCCCTGGAACTGCATCGGCGGCGACGGCGCGTACGAGAAGCCGACAGCCACAGCCCTGTTCGTGCCGGGCGACCGCTTCGGCATTGACGGCCCGGTTCTCAGCCTGCGGATGCTCGGACTGTGCCGAGGCCAACAGGATGTCGAATACCTGAATCTGCTCGCGGCGAAGACGGGCTATGACCGCGACCAGATGTCCGACCTCGTATCCGGCTTCTTGACCCTCGCGGGGACACACCGCCAGGACTACACCGATGACGCGGGCCGCCTGCAGTTCGACCGTCTCAACTGCGAGGACTTTGCAGCTCTGCGCCGCTCCATCATCGCCGCGCTGCAGACGGCAGACTGACCATCGCTGGCAGTGGGCGTCCAGACGCAACCCGAATTGACTACGCTTCACGACAGGTGACCAACCCGTGCGCGTCACAGCTATGTCCCTGCTTCTCGGTATCGTTCTCGCCAGCGTCGCCGCGGGCCAGGCAGCCCCTGCGCTGGACTGCCCCGCCCGCGTCTGGTGCCACTACTGCCCGTGGAACGCGACCAACAACTTCTCTCACTCGCGCCGGGATTTCCCGCTGGGCATGGGCCTTGAGACGTGGCCCGGAATGACGCCGCGCGCCGAGCGCCAGTCACAGAAGGACCGGATCTGGGAGTGCATGATCGCCCGGGACGCCGGGATCGACGCCTTCGCGCTCGACATTCTCGTGAGCCGGCCCCTGAAGAACTGGCTCCATGTCCTCGACGGATTTCTCAAGGCCGCCGAGACGATCCGCGAAGAGACGGGCCAGGAGTTTCTCATCTCCCCGTGCCTGGACGGAGCAGCGGCCCGGGAGCCTGAGGACCTCGCTGCCTACTTCGACGAGATGCTTTCCGGGCGCACGGAGAGTCCCGCGTGGCCCCGGCTCAACGGCAGGCCGGTGGTCTGGACGTACGCGGGCACGCGCATGTCCGCAGACAGGTGGCGCCGGACGCTTGAGTTGCTGGAGAACCAGGGCCATTCGCCTGTGTTCATCCTGGACGCGAACTCGCTGTTCGGCAAGGTGAAGCCGCAGGCTCCCGGCGATCACAGTACATCGGGTCTGCCGGTCGAGGAGCTCGACTCCCTGGCAGGACTTCCGGTGGCCCTGTACCCGTTCCGCACCGATTTCGACCGGCAGACCATGGAGCGTTGCCTGGACTACCTGCGGACGCATCATCCGGAGTCCCTGGCGGCTCGACTGTCCATCGGCACGATCTGGCCGGGTTACTGGAGCCTGGGAACCGGGTGGTTCGTGGATCCGGAAGCGACGGGGCGGATCAGAGAGACGTTCGACCAAGCGAGGTCCAGCCAATGGCTGACGGTGACTACGTGGAACGACTACTTCGAGACCACGCATTTCAAGCCGACTATCGGCTTCGGAACGGGGCGTTTGGACCTGCTCCATGCGCTGCTGGCCCAGTGGCGTGGTGAGCAGTGGCCGACGGAGACGCGCCTGTACCTGTGGCAGCCCAACGAGGTCCAGGTCGGCGACGCGATCACGGGTGAGGCCATCGCCATGGTGCCAGCGGGCGGTGGACCCATTGAGATCACCGTCAGCCAGTGCGACGCGGACGGCAAGGCGTTCGGTGAGTCGACGATGGGGCGCTTCGGTACGCCGGGTGTCCACGCCATCCCCTACAGCTTCCATCTTGATGCGATGCCCCCCACGCATTTGGCGTACCTGCTGCTCTCGTATCGGACAGACGGCGGCGAACGGGCCTCAGAACTGAGCCGGCCGATCTGCGTCTGGCCCGCCGGGTATCATCCGCTCGCGACACGCCGTGGCACGATGTGGCGATGCGACGCAGATACGCAGCGCAGGGGCGCACCTGAACTGGCCATCGGCCGGGACGATGGAGTGCCGCTTCGGCTGGCGGCGGAGTGGTCCGATGCCGCCTTCGACCCCGGATCTCAACTGTACGTCAGGCAGAACTTCAATCTCATCCACTTCCCCTTCAAGCACACTCAGCGCGTCGTCTACGAGATGGATAAGACGTATGGGCAGGGCCGCCCACGCTGGGAAGTGTATCGCCCGGTTCCTCCCGGCCGGCGCTGGGGGTTCTTCGACACCGTCGCCGTGATGCCCGACGGTCAGGTGCGCTGGTCAGACCCGGTCTGGGTCCCGCCTGTCGGGGACGCGGACCTGCAGTGCGCCGGCGCGTGGTCCTTCGATGAGACCGAGGGCGCC
>JALGSS010000389.1 GCA_029821745.1 Candidatus Zipacnadia bacterium | reverse complement strand
CTTGCCCTGTGGGTCGTGCAAGAAACCAGCGCCCCGGCGCTCCGGTCGCTCGTTCACGGACCTCATCACCGTGCGCATGAGACCCTCCACTCAGAAGCTCCACTCCCTAACCACCGTCCCGTCCTCCTTGCACAGCTTCACCCAGTCGATGTCGATGGATCCCGTGTCCGTGCTCGGGTCGATGCGGATTGCCTTGAGGTCTCCTGTTGCGGTGAAGGAGACCTCGTACTCGCGCCACTCCCCGTCATGCACAGGGGTGAAGTCCAGGCGCACTGTGGGCCCGAAGCGCGGGGTCTTCCCGTCCGCCCAGAAGAACTGGCCGCCGCCCTTGCTGTCCGAGCGCATGCGGAACTTGGCGATCAGCGTTCCGGAGACGGCCGGCACGCGGTCGGTGTGGACGAAGGGGTCGCCCCCGACGGACTTGATGCGCAGCAGGCCGTCACTGTGAGACAGCCCGCAGCTCCCTGAGCCACGCCAGCCGTCCACGTCGGCGAGGGCATCCGGGTCATACGCCGGGTTCTTGAGGGGGACGATGGCGCTCGTGTCCGCGAGAAACCCGGTGATGAGTGCGTCGAGTTCCTTCACCTTCCCGGGCATCCGCTCCGCCAGGTTGTTGGTTTCCCCGACGTCGGTCCTCAGGTTGTACAGCTCGTACTCATTCGGGAATTCCTCGCTGGTGTCGTAGAAGCGCAGCAGCTTCCAGTCGCCCTTGCGGACCGTCGTGGAGGGCTGACAGAGCATCCCGGTGCGCGGATGGGTGCGGTGCGGGAAATGGCAGAAGACTGCCTCGCGCTGCAGGCCCCCGGATTGCCTCAGCAGCGGCACGATGCTCTCTCCGTCGAGCAGCTTGTCACTCTCGGGCTCGATTCCCGCCATCTGCAGCATGGTGGGGTAGAAGTCAATGCTGCTGACAACCTCCGAGCACTCCGTGCGCGGCCGGACCACGCCCGGCCAGCAGACCATCATCGGCACCCGCACGCCGCCCTCGTACACGCAGCCCTTCCCCGAGCGGAGGGGGTCATTGTTTGTCGGCACCCACTGCCGAGGGCCGACGCGGTCATACTCATTACCCCCGTTGTCCGAGAAGAAGACGATGATCGTGTCATCGGTGAGGCGCAGTTCGTCGAGCTTGTCCAGGAACCGGCCGAGGCTCTCGTCCATACTTTTGATCATCGCGGCCATGACCGGGTTATTCTGCTTGTTGCGCGGGTCCCGCTTGTCCTCGAAGGTCTTGGTGAGTTCATCCTTGGCCTGGTAGGGCGCGTGCACCGCGTAATGCCACATGCACAGCAGGAACGGATCGTCCTTGTTCGCGTCGATGTACTTGAGGCCTTCATCCGTCAGGCGGTCGGTGATGTATTCGCCCTTCGGTCCGTCTGGCAGCGGCGCGATCCGGTACGGGGAATAATAGCTGGGAGGTCCCGGGTAGCCGCCGCCTCCGATGTTGACATCGAACCCCTGCGCTGTGGGCCAGTACTTCTCCGGCCGGCCGAGATGCCACTTGCCGATGAAACCGGTCTTGTACCCGGAATCCCGGAAAGTCTCGGCGATGGTGCGCTCCTCTAAGGGTAGGAAGCGCCGGCTCTGCGGGATGAGCACCTTCTGGTGCGCCGCGCCAACCTTGGGCAAGAGCGGCTTGTCGGGCGGAAGCGGCGGCAGATGTCCCGCGGGCGCAGTAATTCCCAGACGTGCGGGGTACTTGCCCGTCAGGATGCTGGCGCGTGTGGGCGAGCAGAGCGGGCTGGCTGCGTAGGCGTCGGTGAACCGCATGCTGCGGCGTGCCAATCGCTCAATGTTCGGTGTGTCATAGTACCGGCTACCGTAGACGGTGCTGTCCATCCATCCCATGTCATCCACGAGGAAGAAGATGATGTTGGGTCGTCTGCGGGTCGGTGGGTCCGCTCCCATCAGTATCGATGGCGCCGCCAGCGCAGCAGCGCCAAGTCCGGCGGCTTTCAGGAAATCACGACGCGAGTAGTTGCTCATGGCTGCCTCCCGTATCTGAGCGTAGCCGAGAACGAGTCTGCGCCTGGGTGTCTGCGGGTCAGCATTCGCCCCGTCAATCAAGCGTGATGTCGCGGACGCACTGGCCCCGCATGCCCGGCGCGTTGGCCGTAATGTGGATCCGCAATGGCCCACGGAACGGTCGGTACTGCTTGGCCGCGTAGTCGTACTGCGTTGGCAGATCGGCCTCCAAAGCGTTCGTCGCCGTGCGGCGCAACTCCAGGCTCAGGCGGCCATCGTCGGTGATGTCGGGAGCCTGGTGGAACCCCTGGGTTGGGACGAAGCTGCAGAGGGCCTGGGTCGGGCGCACCGGCTCGCCATCGGGGCCGAAGCACTCGGCCGATACACTGACCGTCTCGCCGACTGTGACCGTCGCGCGCATGCCCATCTGCCGCAGGACCTTCAGGGCCATCGCAGCCGCTTTCTCAGGACGCTCCGCTTCGAGCTGCTCCCGGGCCTTGCCGGTGGCATACTCAACAAAGTCCGTGGCCGCGTCCTGCTTCCGCCAGGCATCACGGGCCCGTTCCGCGCGGTGGACCAGTGAGGCCGCCGAGGCGGCGTCTGTCCTGTGGCGCAGGTACAGGAAAGCAGCGCCATGGGCGGGCAGATCGAGCGTCCCCGTCAGACCGTCCGCTTTCCAGGTCTCCGGCGCGACAGGGCACTCCACGGAATGGCCAGGGGCAGGCGCACCGGCTGCCAGTGCGGTCAGATCCAGTCGGGCTGATATCGCGTGCTCGGCGGTGTTGATGCAGACGACGCCGAAATTGAGCCCGTCCGAGAGCACGAACAACTCCACCGCCCGCGCGGCGGAGATCGGGCGGCTGAAAGTCATCAGCACCTGCCGATCGCCCTCAACCGGCATGTCGTCGATGAAGGCCTGGCCATCGACATACTGGTTGAGACGCGTCGACCACCAACCGACATGCAGCTTTGGGATCCGCGTGTCCGCCGTCGCGCGGACGTACAGGGCCGCTCCCGCCGGGATTGGCGTCGCGATCTCGATGTCCTGCCAACTGTTGTCCGCCATGCCCCCGGGGACCTCGCGCCGGGCAATCACCTCGCCGTCGGGGTCGTCGCGCAGCACCTCGAGCAGGAAGCCGAACTCGGGCTTCTGATAGAAGGTCGGCGTGCGTATCGAGATGCGCTCCAGACCCTCATACGGTACCTTGAAGGTCTGCCCCAGGGAGTTGGCGCCCCGCATGTCCTGGGGCAAGTCCTGAGCGCTGGGGGCGATGTCGAGTTCTTGTCGGCGCGAGACGGTCTGGTCGGTCTCGACACGGACCGGCTGCACGGATTCGCCGAGAATCCGCAGGATCGAGTCGGCGTCCGTGCGCGGCGTCCGGAGGGCTTTCGAGATCGCCGGGGCATCTTCAGAGATTGCCTCGCCCCACGCGTCCTGGGTGGCGAACTGACCGGCGATGATGAGCTTGCCCCCGTCGCGGGCATAGTCGGCGAGTGCCTTGGCGACGGCCGGGTCAACAATGCTGTTGCCGATGCTCAGAACCACGTCGAAGTCATCCAGCCCGCCGGACTTGATCTGCTCATCATACACGTATAGCTTCGGGACCTGGCTCTCAACTGCCGCGACGTGGAAGTTGCGCCACTCGGGGAGGAAACCCTTGAGCGCCCAGACGGGGTGGGAGAGGAATACACCAACGCGTGGCTGGACCGCGTGCATGTCCTCCAGCACCGGCCACAGGGAGCGGATCTCGCTCCAGAGGGTCGCGATCTCCTTCTCCGCGGGCGTCCCGACCACGCCCCACTCTCCGTCCGGGAGGGAGCCGCTCCACTGGATCAGCCCGAGATGCCACGCATCGCCCCCGAGACTCTCATACACGTAACGGCGCGCGGCCTCGGGGGTGTAGCTCGTGCCGCCACCCCGCGCTTTCGGGTCGCTCTTCTTGTAGGCGAGGCGCACGGGACAGTACGGCTTGCCGAGGGTATTCAGCGTCTCCATATACATGATGTTGTACAGGTCAGGGTCGGCATCACTCATGATCTGGCCTGTCTCGAACCCGTCCGATGCGGCGGCGAACAGCTCGGGGCGCGCGCCCATCGCGGCATACCTGTCGCCCTGGTACAAGGTCCCGTGGTTGCAGGTGACGATCAGACGCTCCGGGTCCTCGGAACGGGTAGCCTGGTAGTGCCGGCAGAAGCGCTCGCCCATGCTCACGAAGCGGAAGTCGAGCCAGTCGAGCCAGGGCCGGCTGACCGCGGGCTGCCGGGGGGCCTCAACGTCGGTGAACCGCGCGTAGCTGGTCCTCCAAGCCCGATTCAGCTCGTCGATTGACCTGTATCGGTGACTCGCCAGCCAGGCGCGGAAGTGCTGGAGGGCGTTGTCGCTGTAGTCGGTCCACCGAGTCCCGTAGCAGTAGGTGGCGTATAGCGCTTCGCCGCCCATCACCCAATAGCGCAGGTTCGGCGCGTCTCGGTAGCCGGCCACCGTGGTGCGGATGAACCGGTTGGTGCCGTCGACGATCACCGCGCTCTCAATGTTGGGGGCCGGCACGGACTTACCGAACATTCCCCCCATGATTGGGTTGCCGTTGTGGTCGATGGCGATGGTCTCCGGGAACTGCTCGATGAACCAGTCAGGGTAGTACGGGAATCCGGGGTTGTTCCAGTTCCCGACCGAGTAGTTGCAGGACATCCCCACGCGTTGCAGCACTGCGGTGCCAAGGGGTCCGAGGTTGACAGCCTCATGCTCGCCTCCCATCGGGGTGATATCCGACCACTTGCCGTCGAGACGGGCGCGGAGTTCGAAGTCCAGGTCGGCGTCACGCTTGTCGGAGACGTACGCCACGCCGTCTGGGGCCGGGTCGCCGGTCTGGGCCCACCAGCCGATCCAGCTCCCGGTCGCGGTGTGGATCTCGAAGTAGTACTGCCCCGGATCCATCGGCCCGGTGTCCGCCTCGGGCCAGGAGTTGAGCCGGCAGTTTCGCGTGGAGGTCCTCGCCCGCGACGGAGTACAGCCGCCAACTGCAACCGCTGTCCTTGCTGAATCCGGTTGGCAGACACGGCGCGAGGGCATCGAAGGCGGACTTCGCGGTGAAGCGTTGCCCAAGCACCCCTGCGCCCGCCGGTGAACGGGCTCCGCAGCCATAGGGGGCTTCCGGGTCCTTCACGGGGTTCCACATCGCCCCCAGGCCGACGCTGTTCGCGCCGGATGCCCTCATATCTCGGAGTTCCTGGATCGGCCCCGTGAAGGAGAAGCCGATGTACTCACAGGGGCGCCGGCAGGTGGAGTGGTATTCCTCGCTGAGCACGGGCTGGGGCATCCGCTCGAGCCAGTCGGTCCATTCATCGGCGCGGACGACCAGCGTTGCGAGGGCGCAGCAGGCGATGAGGGCCGTCCGAGAGAGGCTTCTCATTGGGGTCTCCGCACAGAACGGGTGCATCCCCGTCGCATCGCATGCCGGCGTGTGGCAGCGGCCACCAGGCGCTTTGCGGGGGGCTGTATTGCTGCACCGAAGGGATTTCGACGCCTGGCGGGCGAGACCTGCGTGGGAAAGGCGTGCAACGTCACAGAGGATTCCCGCGAACAGATCACTAATCTTGAGGGGGCGATGGTTTGCCCGGCGTAAACTACAGGTTCCGGAAGGCCAGAATCCATGGGAACTCGAACAGGCAAACGCACGACCCAATCGGCTCATTTCCACAAGCCGAGATGGACGGCCCTCGGCCGCTGGGGAGTGGTAGCCTGTGCGCTCGCGCTGATACTTGCCGCATCGGGAGACGACACTGCCATGACGACCGAAGAGGGCCGGATTCCTACGAATGAGCTCGCGCTGCAGCCGCCTCCGGTCATCCAGAACCCTGGGGCGAAGTATGCAGACGATACGCGGGTTTTTCAGGGCATTCCCGGCATTGAGCGCGCGCCCGGGGGCCGTCTGTGGGCCACTTGGTACGGCGGCGGCCCGACGGAGGGGCCGTGGAACTTCGTGATGCTGGTTACGAGCGGCGACGACGGCAAGACATGGTCGGAGCTGAAGCTCGTGGTTGACCCCCCGGGAGTAGTGCGGGCCTTCGACCCGTGCCTGTGGGTTTCGCCGGACGGGCGACTGTGGCTCTTCTGGGCTCAGGCCGGGGAGTTCTGGGATGGGCGCGCGGGCGTCTGGGCCATCGTGACGGACGATCCGGCCTCGGAGAACCCGACGTGGTCGGCCCCCAGGCGGCTCTGCGACGGGATCATGATGAACAAGCCGGTGGCGCTGACCACAGGCGAGTGGCTCCTGCCGGCGGCCATCTGGACTCTGGAACCCAAGACGAACGATCCTGAGTTCATCGTCGAGCCGACGGCTGACGGCGGCTCGAACGCGGTGTGCTCCACGGACCACGGCGAGACCTGGGCGCGTGTCGGCGGGTCGGACGTGATCGGTCGCGCGTGTGATGAGCACATGATCGTGGAGCGCCGCGACGGCTCCCTGTGGATGCTGGTGCGAACGAACTACGGGATCGGTGAGAGTGTCTCCACCGACCGCGGGAAGACGTGGAGCCC
>JALGSS010000016.1 GCA_029821745.1 Candidatus Zipacnadia bacterium | reverse complement strand
AGCTTGTCAACGGTGACGGTCTCGCGGGCCGAGTCGGCGATGAGCCCCTTGGTCGGGAGGAGCTGCACGGCAGCCACAAGCGCCGCCCCGACAAGAACGACTGCAGTTGCAGCCGCCACGGTCGCCTGCCATCTCCCCTGGGAAGCTGGGCTGGCAGTGTTTTCAGGACTTGGCGGCCGACACAGCGCGCCCACTACCATATACAGGACTGCGGTCAGAACCGAGTAGAAAAAGATCTGTGGCATCGCAACTAGTTCTTGGATGCCCAGAGCCACAGCCGCCCCGAGTAGCCACCCATTGGCGCGAGGCCTGCGAAGCCATAGCTCAAGGCAGATGAGAACGGCCGGAAGCCATGCGGCTGCCTCAATAATCGTGATGTGCTGAACGTGGGTGACGAAGAACCCCGAGCAGCCGTAGATCAGCCCGGCCAGCAGGCACGGCATCAGGCGCATGTTGAGCACGCGGCAGAAGAGGGCCGCGAACAGCGCCGCCATTGCCATGTGCATCCAGACGAGCAGAGCGTACACCTGGTACTGCGGCAGTCCGACGTAGCCGAGAAGATGGAGTGGGTAGAAGACGCCGGCCTGTCCCTCTGCCAGGACCGGGAAGCCATTGCCCATGCGGCTTTCCCACAGGGGCAGGTGGCCGTCGGCGATCGCCTCTGCGGCGGCGGTGCGAAGTGGCAGGTAGGCAAGGCTGACATCATGCCAGAACAACGCTGTTCTCCCGGTGATGGCCGGGAAGAACAGCGCCAGCCCATACAGCGCAAAGAAGACTACGGCGACCAGGAGCCATCGTTTCATGGGCTACAGGCGTCCCGTGGCTGCTATCCCAGTGTCGGTGATCTCGTAGACTTCGCCCTGCAAGACCAGCATGGCGAGGGCCTCAGTGTCGACGCCACCGTAGCGCAAGCGCCCGTCCCTGCTCACAAGCGCAAGGTCATCCCCGATGTGCGCCACCTCGGTCCCCTGCACAAGCTCAGCGGTGATGGAGGGCGTGTCGATGCCGGGCGCTGAGGGGGCCAGCACCGCGCCGAGATTCCCCCGCGTCACAAGGCCGGAAACGGTGAAGCGCAAGTGGTACTGTTGGTGCCACTGTTCACTCGGCTTCGAGCGGCTCGGCGGCGGGTCCCAACCCTCGGTGAGCGAGAAGAAGCTGTTCTGGTGGACCATGAACTGCCCTTCGAGGGCGCTGTCGTCACGCTGCAGACGGAAGGTCCGGGCATCCCCGTCGACATCAAAGGCGCTCCACGAGTGGATGTTCCACTGCAGGCCGGAGACAATGCCCGGCCTCGCAACGAACTCGTCCACCATGACGAAGCATCGGTGCTGCTTCAGGAAGGCGACATGCCGGCGGCAGCGCTCCGCTCGATCGGCGTAGCCGGCGTCCGCCGTGCCGCGGAAGTAGGCCAGGTGGCCGTCCTCGTACGCGTTGTCGATGGCCCCGCTGGAGTCATGGGAGCGCATGATCTGGGGCGCGTCCGACAGGGTCAAGCAGTTGTGTGACTTCGTGTGCCAGTTCCAGTGAGTGTGATGGTCCGAGCCGTACCCATCGTAGTAGCCGCTTGGCATGGCAAGGACCTTGCCGCCCACGTGTATGATGAAGTCGTTGTTGTTGGCGTGGGAGTGACTGATCGCCCCAAATGGAGACGAGCGGAAGATCATCGCTACGTCATTGGTCGGGTCTTCCGGATCGGTCCGGATGGCCGCCCACCCAGCAGCAGGGAAGACCTCGAGAACGCCGTCGCCAACGGGATCTGAGCACGGCTCAGATGAGACGCCGTTCAGGTAGCTCTGGGCAGAAACCACGGGAGCACCGCGCGTCTCGGGAGTCGCCAGGTGCTGGGCTTCGTCGCGCAGGCTATCCACGTAGTGAGTGAAGCTGCCGCCACCGGTCTGGTGGTCGATGAGCTCCACGAGTCGGGCGTTGGACAACCAGTTGCTTCGCCACTTCTCCGTGTGGTCGCCGAAGCCAATCCACTCGGCATAGGAAGGCCAGCAGTGTTGCCGCCAGCGTGCATGTCCTTCCCAGAAAGGGCGCCGATACAGGTCGACGCCCGTGCCCGACTTCAGTGCAGTTGCGAACATCGTCATGATGGTCACATACGCAAGCCCGTAGGACGGTCCCTCTGCCCAGGCGCCATCGTCGCCGGCCCACACGGGCCATATTCCGCAGAGGACCGGACGCAGCCAGTCGAGCCACTCACGGGCCTGTGGGATGTGCTCGTGGAAGACGATCGCCAGGAGCGCGAGGAAGACGATCTCCCGGCCTGAGTGGGAGTCGAAACGGGTGACGCCGTAGGAGCCGTGGCCGTGCATGTGCTCGTACGTGATCTCTCCGCGTCGGCGGAACTGGTCGATGACTAGCTCCCGCTCATCGTCGGTGAACAGGTCCCACACCCAGTCGCACGCCTTTGCGCCATGCCAGATGACTGACATATGGGCTTCGTCGTTGTGGCCGATGTGGCTGGAGCCCTCGGGGTCCCAGCGCGAGATCGAGACCATCCGCTCGCACGCCGCCCGCCCGTACTTCTCCTCGCCACTTGCCAGGTACGCCAGGCCAAGAACCTCCGCGCCCTTGACGAACCGGCGTGACTCCCACATGGTCGGCGCCCACGTGTCGAAGAACGCCCGGTAGTCGAGGCGTCTGTCAGGCAGGTACGGGGGCTCCTCGATCTCGTGCGGCAGGGTGAGCAGTTCGGCGGCCGCTGCTTCAAGCTCGCGCCATGCAGATGCACGCTCACCGTGGCGAGACTCCCGCAGTGACGCCACCTCTTCGGGCCGCACGTACAGACGCGGGTGGCCGTCGGGGAAGCTAGTGAGCCAGGCGTTAGCGGGAGGCACTTCGAGCTCAACTGCGTCCGCAGCGATCTCGAAAATGAAGACCTCGGACGCCGCGTCTCTTGTCGCCCACTGCCAGTAATACCGGCCGGCGGGCAGCGCTGACTCGGACAGGTACAAGGGCTCCCGCAGTCCGTCCAGCTCCAACCACACATCGCGAAGCTCGGGGTCGCGGGCGATGGTCAGGCGGTAGGTGAGCGCCCCTTCCACGGGTTTCCAGGCGAACACGGGCGGATTGGTGCGGGGCTGGGTGTTGTGGCGAGGCTGTCGGGGATCGATATGCGGGTGCGGATGTCGGTGCTCTCTCACGTTGGTCGGCTCCTCGGCGATGGCTGCGTGTCGGTGTATGGTTTCATCGGCTGCTCCGGCTTGCGGCTCAGTCCGCGTCGGTGAGGGGATCGTCACCGGCCCACAGTTTGTCACCGAAGAAGAGACAGATCCAGAACGCGGCTCCGGCCAGCAACCCGAACAGGATGCGGGGTGCGTCAGAGCCGAAGAGACCCACGGATTGCGGGCTGATCATACCCTCGATGATGCCCGCCACGACGAACATCGGCAACGTGCCTGTGACAAGCTTTACGGCGTCTGCCGCAGCCAGGCGGAGGGCATCTTTGCGACAGAGGTCACCGGGATCGACGATAGCGTGCCCGATGAGCAGACCAGCGCCACCCGCGATGAAGATCGCTGAGAGTTCCACGACACCGTGGGGCGCGATGATCGACGTGAAACGCAGCAGCGCATCGCTGTTTGCGCCGACACCAATGAACACTCCCAGCATGCTGCCGTTCATGACCAGGACAACAATCGTGCCCAGCATGAGCACGATGCCGAAGGCGAAGGCCTTGAGGGCCACCTGAATGTTGTTGCTCATGAGCAGCCCCGAGAACTCCGGTCCCCCAAGCGCCTCCGCGTTGGCCGAGAAGTACTCGCCGGCGGGAGTTCCGCTCTCCGCGAAGTCTCGCCACCGTTCCACAGCCATCGGATTGAAGAGAGCGCCGGCCCAGCGCGGGTCCGATGTCACTGCCGTATAAGACGCGAGAGCCGCCACCACGGATAGCAGGACTGAGACACCGATGTACGACGCGCGCTTGCGGAAGGTCTGGGGGACCTCGACTGCGAATAACCTCCCGAGCCCCAATCGCCGAGGACGACTGCCGGCGTATATCCGCGCGTAGGCGCGCGAGACCAGCTGGTTCAGGTAGCGGGCTATCTCCGGGTCGACGTCGTCACGTCTTGCCACCGAGAGGTCTGAGGTGGCGCGACGGTAGAGGCGCCCGAGCTCGTCCAGTTCATCCGCCTGCAGCCCGGCCAGCCCACCACGTTCGGCCTGATCAAGGAGTTCGGACAGGCGCTCCCATCCCTGGCGACTGCCGGCTATGAGGCCGCTGGTATGCATTTCTATCGCTGACTCGCTATGCGCAGGATGGTGTGTCGGACTGAGACGCCCCGCGCTAAGGGTATTGGGCCGGCGGAAGTGTGCAGCATGAATAACATCGTTCCCGGCCCGGACAGGACCAGGCCGTCCACACCATTCCGTTCACGCGGATCATAACGCCAATGAACACCGATCAGGTCCGACTGGAGACGCCTGAACACGTCGAGCTCGAGTTCGAACTCGCCGGCATCGGGTCTAGATTCCTCGCCGGGTTCGTGGATTCCTTTCTGCAGGCCATCGTCATTGTTGCTCTCGGCGCCGCGGCGGGCTTCATGCGATGGATGGGGGGCGTGGATGGTACGCGGGTGTGGGCGGGAGTCGCGGTGGTACTCATGTCCGCCATGCTCATCATCATCGCGTATTACATGGCGTTCGAGCTCCTGTGGGGAGGCCAGACGCCGGGGAAGCGCGCAGCCGGGCTCGTAGTTGTGCGAGACGACGGCGGGCCGATTGCCCTCAACGAGTCCGCGATCCGCAACATCCTACGCTTCGTCGACATCCTGCCCATCTACTACACGGTCGGGATGATCTCCATCCTCGCGACGAAGCAGTGTAAGCGGCTGGGCGATATGGCCGCCGGGACCATCGTCGTGAAGGTGCGGGAGTTTGTCCCGGAGGAGCTTTCCCGGGAGGACTCCGAGGAGCAAGTGGAAGCCGCCGCCCCAGCTCCCGTGGCCGACCCGCTGGTTGTCAGAGCGAAGGTCCACGTGCCGGCCCTAACACCACAAGATGTCGATACAGTACGACGCTTTGTCGAGCGTCGTCTAGAGTTGGAGCCGACCAGCCGGGCCGCAGTCGCCACGCGCATCGCCGAAGGCTTGAGACATAAGTTCCCCGCGCTCTCGCCGGCGGAGGTGCCGGATGCCGAAGTGTTCCTCAACGTCGTCCACCAAGCCTACACCGCCTACGCCAGGGAACGTATGGGGCAGTAGAGACTCCCCCGTGCCGGCCCACCGGCACGATGAGGGGATCGTCAGTGGGGATGCGATCGCGTTGCGCCCGAGTGGGGATGGCGGGCCCGCCACTACCTCAGGACGGCGAGAAGTGATTCGGCCAGGCAGAATAGCGTGTCGCCGGCCTGTCGAGCGGTTGCGGCAATACCTAGCGCAAGTGCCGCAACGGCAGCTCCGGTCAGCAGCAGCCCAATCAGCGGCGTCTCAGCGTCCACGGGGGCATCGTCTCGCGCGTGCGTCGCCAGCAGGCGGTTCGCTCGCTTGCGAACGTCGGAGGCAGCCTGTCGCCAACGGGCCGTGGGCACCGCCACCAAACGGTCATGGGCTTCGCTCTCCGACAGCTTGGCCAGCTTTGCCATGGCGGACGCCACGGCCTCGGGGGACGAGCGGATCGCGGCCTGATCGTCGCAAGCCATTTCGACCTCCTCGCGCCAGTAACGCGCAAAGAGGTGAGTTGTCGGCACGAACGGCAGAGCCATAACGCAGAATGTTGCGAGAAGGTCAGCGAGGTTGTCGAGCCTTTGCGCGTGGGCGGATTCGTGGGCCAGGGCACCGGCAAGTTCCTCCGAGGACAATGCACGTTGCGTGCCGGAGGTGTAGATCGTCACGGGGCGCAACAGGCCGATCGTGGCCAAGAAGATCGCGGGGTCGGGGATGGCGATAGGGCCGCCATGCCCAGAGGTGGCGGCGCGGAACCGGCGGCAGGTTGCCATCGACCTGAGGGGACCCACGATGCCGCGAATGATGGCCATCAGAACGAAGACAATAGCCGAAGCGCCGACCAGTGTGACAACGGCGCGCATATCCGGCGCGGTGAGCACCCACCTCGAGCATAGGTGCGGCCGGTCGGCGGTCAGATGCGGAGACCCGTAGACGTCACGCAACGCGCTATCGATTCCCATGCCGCTGGCCAAGGCGCCCAGTGCGATCGGCAGCACGAGCGCAACAAGCCAAATCGCCGCCCGAGCCTTCGCTCGCCGCGGCGATAGCGTTTCGACAACTGCCAGAGCCGGCAGATATAGGAAGAGACTTAGCGCAGAGGCAACGGCCGCGAATACGACCGCTGCCGCCAGCGTTATGGCCACATATCAGCCCTTCTTCTCCTGGCGTTTCCTGTCGATAAGCTCAGATAGGGAGTCAAGCTTCCCAGGGTCCTGTGCATTGAGGGCTTCGACGAAATAGGACATGGCCGGCTCCGCGAAGGTCGCCAGGAGGCCGTCCACAACCTGCTTGCTGACTGTATCGCTGAGCTGGTCCTGCGTCACGCGCGGTCTGTAGTAGTAGGCCTTCCCCTTCATGTCGCGAGACAGGAACCCCTTCTTGTGAAGGCGACTCAGTGTGGTCATGACGGTGGTGTATGCAGCAGTCTTGCCCGACCGGGCAAGCGCCTGCTGAACGTCCTGCACGCACACATCATCATCGGCAGACCACACAGCGCCCATCACCTGGGCTTCGAGGGCACCAAGGGTTTTCTCCAGTCCATCCTTGCCGGGCCGGAAGATCGGCACCTCAGGGGAATTGCTGCCGGTCATGATCCACCTCCGTCTGCGAATGGCCTCCGATACGGATTCCGGTCACGATCGCCGGACAGTCATTCGGAGCATCTACTATTATTGACGATAGTAGACGATATTGGTTCGCCGACTTTACTACCAATTATAGTAGGGCCAGTCAGCCTGTCAACCCCCCAACCAATATTGTGGTTCGCGGCATCAAGACCGACGACACGGTAGGCCGGCTCCGGAGAGGCCTGCGAGCCGTGCTCTTGGGGTGAAGAGGAGACCTTCGGAGTTCACGTAAGCCCAAGGCCACGCCCGTCGCAAGGCGGGGGTGCGAGATGCCAACTCCTTGACTCTGCGAAATGAGAGTAACTATAATGCCGTCGAACATGGTGCAGCACGGTCGGACAGCGAGTGTCTGTTTGCCGACGAATTGCTGCAGGCCTGACGCACCGTGCCGACGGCGGAACCGAGTGCCCTCAGTAGATCAGGGCGCTGTTTGCTTGTGGGATCGGCGTGCGGTGTGACATACGCGTCACAGACCACATGCCACCCGCGCAGGACACAAGCGACAGATTGATGTTGGCGATTTGGCAATGGGCTCCCCGTTTCTGTTGGGTCAGCGACGGCTGACGCGTGTCGGGGGGTGCATGGATGTGCGCCGAGATAGTTGCTCACTGCCCCCCTCAACCAAGTACATATCGCTCGGCTACATGAAGCCATCCAGGAGGATCTGTTCCAGATGTCAGGCGACGTACTCCCTCCCGACGGCCCCAGTGACCTCCGCAAAGAGTTAGAGAAGTACCGTATGGTCGTCGCTGAACTGCAGAACAAGATCAAGGACCTCGAAGAGGACCTGAGCGCTGCCAGCACCATGACCGAGCTGCCAGTGGCCGTGGTGACGCGCCCGGAGCTTCGGAAGACACTGTCTCGGCTGATCAGCAAGGTCGCAATGATCGTTCAGGCCGAGAAGGTGATGGTTCTCATCTACCAAGCAGAGGTGGGCGAACTTGTGGTGCTCCCGCCCACGCTGGGTATCACCGAAGAGCAGGCCAGTGAACTGCGGGTGAGCCCGGACAGCGGCATCAGTGGCCTCGTATACCGCTCGGGCGAATCGGCCATCTACAACGATGCCCTGGGCGATCCGCGCACGCTGGACGAGGAAGTATCGCTGTTGCGGATCCACAACGGCATCTGCGTGCCACTCGTCATCAAGCAGCGCGACGAGGAAGAGCGTGTCGTCGACGTGCGGGTCATCGGCGCAATGCACGTCTTCAACAAGCGGTACGACCAGGATTTCAACGAGGACGACCTGCGCCTTCTGGAAATGCTCGCGGACCAGGCAGCGGCCATCATCTCCAACGCTCAGATGTACATTGAGTTGACGGAGGAGAAGCAGCAGCTTGAGGACACCTTCGAGAGCATCCACTCGGGCGTAATCGTGGCCAATATGCAGAGCCAGGTAAGGCTAATCAACAAGGCCGCCTGCGACATGCTGCACATTACCCACGATGACTACCATGCCAAGCCGTTACGCGACGTCATCACGCACGATGGCGTCCGCAGTTTCCTTGAGCAAGCGATCGGCGAGCGGGCGGAGATGGGCAAGGAGGTCAGCTTCGAGGAGAGCAAGCGGATTTACAAGGCAGAGAGCACGTTGATGGGCGGCGAGAACGGCGAGGTCGCCAACGTCGTGGCCATCTTCACTGATATCACGGAGATCCGCCAGGTCGAGCGGATGAAGACCACCTTCGTATCGACGGTATCACACGAGCTTCGTACCCCGCTCACGTCGATCAAAGGCTTCACCGCCACGTTGCTTGATGACAAGGACGGAGACTTCTACGACACGGAGACGCGCTACGAGTTCTACACGATCATTGATCAGGAATGTAACCGCCTCACGCGCCTGATCGGCGACCTGTTGAATATCTCGCGCATTGAGTCAGGGCGCGCCTTGGACATGCAGATCACGGATGTCCAGATTGCCGACCTCGCCAACAAGGTCGTCGCTGCGCAGCAGCAGGGCGCGCACCGACATCAACTGAGCGCCGACATCCCAGACGATTTCCCGACGATCGAAGCAGATGCGGACAAGATCTATCAGGTGCTCGACAACTTGATCGGCAACGCAGTCAAGTACGCGCCGGACGGGGGCCCTGTCACCGTTACGGCCGAGGACGAGGGCGAGACGATCAGGATCGACGTGACTGACCCGGGGCTCGGAGTACCTGAACACCACCGGGAGCGAATCTTCGAGCGCTTCCACATGGTAGACGACGACCCCGATCACCAAGGCGTCAAGGGAACCGGCATCGGGCTCTACCTGGTGCGCCACCTGGCCCGTGCACACGGCGGCGATGTTTGGCTGAGCTGGTCTGAACCGGGCAAGGGCTCAACCTTTTCGGTACGACTCCCGAAGGTTGAGCACGTGAGCACCGACGAAGGCGATGGATAGGACCTCGCAGTCCGGCACGAGCTTCGAAGCCACCGAAATGACCGGGCCCCCAGCTTATGGGGGCCTTTCCGTAAGAAGGTTCAGCAGACTCACGTGTCTCACAAGGAGCCGTAGCACCGTGAAGGTTGCCATCGCGTCCGACCATGCAGGACTTGAGCTGAAGCAGACGCTTGCCGAGTATGCCGCCGATGTACTGGCGGTCCAGATCGTGGATATGGGGACTTTGAGCTCGGAGAGCTGTGACTACCCGGAATATGCCGTGCGCGTCGCGACGGCCATCGTGAGTGGGCAAGCAGATCTGGGCATACTCATTTGCGGCACGGGGATAGGGATGTCAATTACAGCGAACAAGATTCCGGGAATATCCGCTGCCCTCTGCGGCGACTGCTACTCGGCCCGCATGGCTCGCGAACACAACAACGCCAACGTCCTGTGCATGGGTGGGCGAGTGATCGGCGTGGAGTTGGCTCAGGAAATCACGCGTATCTTCCTCACTGCCGAGCCCATCATGGACGTCGATCGATACTTGCGCCGGCGCGCACAGATAGCGACTATTGAGCAGGGGTCTCGGGGCGAAGACCGATGAAAAGACACCCCCACGCAACCGGCCGACCGGACTGGGACGACTATTTCATGCGGATCTGTCACGTTGTGGCGACCCGCTCCACGTGCCTGCGGCGCAAGGTCGGGGCCTTACTGGTCAAAGATCGTCGAATCCTCACGACGGGGTACAACGGTCCACCCCAAGGGCTTCAGCACTGCGAGGATTTGGGAGGGTGCTACCGCGAGCAGAACAAGATCCCGAGCGGCCAGCGTGTCGAACTATGCCGGGCCGTTCATGCAGAACAAAACGCGATCGTGCAAGCGGCAGTCCACGGGGTCGCACTGGAAGGGCACATCACGTGCTACTGCACGACCCAACCGTGCGTCACATGCGCCAAGATGCTCGTCAACGCGAACGTAACGCGCATTGTCTACGAGGGAGCCTACCCGGACGAACTGGCGTTGCAGATATTCGAGGAAGCCGGCGTGGAGCTCTGCAGGCGGCCGTCGGACGAGGAGCGTGACGACTGACGCGATGATGTCAGCCGGCGCAGGACTGTGCGCACTACTGGTTCTCTTGCTACTCACCCCTGTCTGGATACGGATTGCGCCGCGCTTCGGGGCGCTGGATCGCCCGCGGGGGCGGCACCAGCACGGCAAGCCCACGCCCACTGCAGGTGGGGTGGTGATCTTCGGCGGCGTGTGGCTGACGACGATAGCGTTCGTTGGGTGGCCTCTCCCCCACGAGTTCGTCGGTCTGCTCGTGGCGTCGTCACTCTTGGTGTTGCTCAATGTCTACGACGACCTTCACGGTCTCCCTCCACTGGGGCGCATCACGGTGCAGGTTGTATTGGGCATCGTCGCGTTCGTCTGGGGCGTTCGCATCGAGGGTATCAGCAACTTCTATGGCCTCTTCGGGGCTGATGCCTGGGTGGACCTGGGGAATCTGTCAGGGCCGGTCACGGTTTTCTGGATCGTCCTGGTGACCAACGCCCTCAACTGGCTTGACGGGATCGATGGACTCGCGGCAGGAGTGGCGGGGATTTCCGCCGTCGCGCTTGCGGTCATGGCGACCTTCTCGCCGGCGTTGGGCCTGTTCCCCACGGTGGCCGTCTGCGCTGCGGCCCTGGCTGGGGCGTGCGCGGGCTTCCTCCGCTACAACTTCTCGCCTGCACGTGTGTTCATGGGCGACACGGGAGCCATGTTTATCGGCTTCATGCTTGCCTGCCTCTCGGTCCTAGGCGCTTTCAAGGTCCCGACGGCGGGCGCTGTGTTCCTGCCGCTCCTTGTGCTGGGCGTGCCGTTGTACGATTCGACGACCGCCATCGCCGGCCGCATCATGAACGGTAAGAGCCCGCTGATCGGGGATCGGACGCACATTCACCATCGGCTCGTCGACCGAGGCCTCACGGTCCCTCAGGCCGCGTTGGTCATCTACGGATTCTCGGGCATTCTGTGTCTGGTTGCCCTATGGTTGTGGTGGAAATGATCTCTCCGAAGGTTGCCGTGGTCTTTGGGACGCGACCGGAAGCGATCAAACTCGCGCCGGTGTACGAGGAACTGTCGAAACGCAAGGAGAAGTTCGATGTCGAGGTCATCGTCACGGCCCAGCATCGCGAGATGCTAGACCAGATGCTGAATACCTTCGGGATGTACCCGGACGTTGATCTCGACATCATGCAGCCGGAACAGACCCTCGCTGACGTGACAACGCGGGCTCTGACCCAGCTTCAGGCTACGTTCGCACAGCGGGCCCCGGACATTGTGCTGGTGCAAGGCGACACTTGCACGTGCTTTGCAGCGGCCCTGGCCGCCTATTACGAGAAGATCCCCGTCGGGCACGTGGAGGCCGGCCTGCGCACCAGCGACCGGTACTCACCCTTCCCCGAGGAGATGTACCGACGCCTCACTGACCAGCTATCGGATATCTATTTCGCTGCCACGAGCCGGGCCCGGCACAATCTGCTGGGAGATGGCTGCGACATCGGCTCTATCTTCGTCACAGGCAACCCCGTGGTGGACGCACTCTACACGGTCATGGAGCGCAGTCCCGGACTCGAGAAGACTGAGCTGCACTGGGTGAACGCCATTGAGGGGCGCATCTGTCTACTCACCGCCCACCGTCGCGAAAGCCTCGGAGTTCCCCTCACGCGTGTCTTCCTGGCCATCAAGGAGCTCGTACAGACTTTCCATGACCTCAATGTGATCTTCCCAGTTCACAAGAACCCGAAGGTCAAGAAAGCTGCCGAGGAAATCCTCGGCAGCACTGAACGTGTGGTCCTGTGCGACCCGGTGGACTACCTGACGTTCGTCCCGCTGATGGCCCGGTCGGACATCATCATCACCGACTCCGGCGGCGTCCAGGAGGAAGCGCCTGCGTTGGGGGTGCCGGTCGTCGTGGTTCGAGACACGACGGAACGGCTGGAAGGCGTGGATGCGGGCGTAGCGAAGCTGGCGGGCACTCAGACGGATGAGATCGTGGCACAGGTCAGCAGCGTCCTGAAGAACCCCTCTGAGTACCAGCGGATGACAGCTGTTGGTTGCCCCTACGGCGACGGGCGCGCTGCAACGCGGATCTGCGATGTGCTCGAGTTCTACTTCGGCTTGCGTGATACGCGACCGGGCGAGTTTGACTGGCAGCCCGTGGAACCCGATGAGGAGGAGCCTGCTGAGGCGGGCGACTAACTGCCTCCGCTGAGCTGACGGGGACAGCAGGTATGACCCGGTCACTGACACTGCTGCGGACCTCGGACCAGTCTTA
The DNA here is from genome assembly GCA_029821745.1 of Candidatus Zipacnadia bacterium. Taxonomy (GTDB): domain Bacteria; phylum Armatimonadota; class Zipacnadia; order Zipacnadales; family JABUFB01; genus JALGSS01. The sequence continues at coordinate 10,725 of JALGSS010000016.1, read as the reverse complement.
GGCGTCTGCCGACATCACCATGGAACAGTGGTCCACCAAGCGGATAATCGTCCTGACCTTGACTGTGGGCACAGTGCTGTACCTGGTGTACTACGTGCCGGGGGCAGTGGCCCACTTCGTCGGGCGCATTTGGGACCTCGTTGTCATCTTGATCCTGGCTACCGCCCTGGCGGTGCTGCTCGCCCCCGCTGTCGACCTCCTCTGCCGCCTGCGCGTGGCGCAGCGCATATCGGAACGCACCCGCAGAATGCTGGCAACACTACTGGTGATGCTGGCGCTTGTGTGGGTCGGCGGCCGCATGGCTTCGTTGACAGCATCCCAGATGCTACATGAGATCAGCGGGATTGCTGATATCGGCAAGACGTGGCTAGCGACGGCTCCCACTGACCTGCAGGTCTGGCTGGCTGAGCACGCGGACCAGATGCCCCCGGGCTTCGTCGAGAAGGCGACCGAGGCGGTGGCGCAGTGGACCCAGGGCGTCCTCCAGTACCAGTTTGGGTTCGCCAAAGGCGCGCTGTTGCAGGGATGGTACCTCGTGGAGTTGCTGATCATCCCTGTGCTGTCGTTCTACTTCCTGGTCGACAGCAGACCGCTACGTGAGGGTCTGCTGTACTTCACGCCGTCGCAACACCGAGCCTTCGCGAACGCCGTCATCGGCGATGTCGCCGCACTGCTTCACAACTACGTACGGGCACAAGTTATGCTCTGCGCCCTGAAGGGCGTCCTGGTGGGGCTGATCCTGTACTTCTGTGGGGTCAAGATGTACCTGACCCTCGCCATCATCGCGGCGACGTTCCGCATGGCGCCGGTCGTGGGTCCGCTGGTTGCCGGGATTCCCTGCGTCGGCATCCCGCTCATCCAGAACGGACTCTCCACCGGAATCATAGTGCTGTCCCTGTATGCAGTGCTCATCTTCATCGACGGCAAGCTGTTGACCCCGATCACTCTGGCGGAGAGTGCCACACTGCATCCGGTGATCGTCATCATCAGCCTGCTCCTGGGTTACGAGTTCATGGGAGTCCTGGGGCTGCTGATCGCCGTACCTGTCGCCGGGATCATCCGAGCGGTCTACGTTCGCTATCACGAGACCTACGTTGAGGCCGCCACGGGATCCGCCGATGCGGAAGAGCAGGCGCCCGCGAATCAGGGCGGATAGCTCAGCACGACCGCCACAGCAGAGACCATCGTATCTTCGTCCGGAGGGCAGCACCAAGTTTCCATATGGAGCTATTCCAGGCAGTAATCCTCGCTGTCGTGCAGGGCGCCACTGAATTCCTGCCCATCTCCAGTTCCGGCCACGTCGCATTGTGCGCCAAGCTGCTGCAGCTCAGGGAAGATGTGCCCCTCGATTTCGTCGTGGTAATCCACTTCGGGACTCTCCTGGCAGTGCTCTTCTACTACCGCGAGGACCTGCTCGCGATGCTGCGGAGCCTCGTCATCCAGCCACAGGAGAATCCTGAAGAGACCAACTCCTCACGCATGTACCGCCGTCTTTTCGGGCTCCTCATCCTGGCCACAATCCCCGCGGCTGCGGCCGGCTACGCACTCGAGGACGCCGTCGAGAGCGCCTTCTCGGACGTCCGTCTGGTTGGCGCAGGGCTCGTGTTCACCGCGCTGGTTCTCGCGACATGCTCCAGACTGTCGGGGCGCAAGGCGATGGCAGAGACCGGGGTGAAGGAGGCCCTGACGGTGGGGCTGTGCCAAGCCGCTGCCCTGGTGCCGGGGGTGTCGCGCAGTGGTTGCACGATCGCCGGAGGATTGCTTTCTGGCTTCAGCCGGGAATGGGCGCCGAGATTCGCGTTTCTCCTGTCGGTTCCGGTGATACTGGGAGGCACGCTACTGAGCGCCTTCGACATGATCACGCAGGGCCCAAGCGATGGCTTTGACGCCCTCACGTACGTTCTGTCAGCCCTCATCGCAGGGATCGTCGGCTATCTCTCGATAATACTGGTAACCGATAGCGTGAAGCGTGGAAATCTGCTATACTACAGCGTCTATTGCCTGGCAGTCGGTCTGACAGCCATCGCCACTGGGTTCTTCCTTCGCACCTAAGCTGCGCTCGTCAACACCGCCAAGTCGGCAGATGGCTTAGCTCGTTGCCAGCACCAACGCAATCCCCACTGGGAGGGACACGTAGTGAACATGACACTCACGGCCTTCGAGAATGGAGCGCTCGTTTTCACTCTCGTGGCCGCCGTCATCGGCCTGTTGTTCGCTGTAGACCTGCGCAGGAAGATCACCGCTCTGCCGCAGGGAACTGACAAGATGAAGTCCATCGCGCGCCAGATCCAAGAAGGCGCCATGGCCTACCTGCACCGTCAGTTCAAGACCATCGCCTACATCGTCGCTATTTTGTTCGTCGCACTGTTCTTCACCGCAGGTAGTGACTACGGGCTCGGACTGGCCCGAAGCATCGCCTTCCTCCTCGGCTGCGCAGCCTCCGCTACCACCGGCTACATGGGAATGACCTTGGCCGTTCGAGGAAACGTTCGGTGCGCGAATGCCGCACGCACGAGCCTCAAGGATGCCTTCAGCATCGCCTTCAACTCCGGCGCGGTGGCAGGAATGTTTACCGTAACCATGGGGCTTGTCGGCGCGACGATCATCTTCTGGATCTACAAGGAACACGCCACCGACGTCCTCCTCGGATTCGGGTTCGGTGGCTGTCTGCTGGCTCTGTTCATGCGGGTCGGCGGCGGCATCTACACGAAAGCCGCTGATGTCGGCGCAGACCTCGTTGGCAAGGTCGAGGCCGGGATCCCGGAGGACGACCCACGCAACGCCGCGGTCATCGCCGATAACGTCGGCGATAACGTCGGCGACTGCGCCGGGATGGCTGCCGATATCTTCGAGTCCTACGAGATCACCCTCGTGGCCTCCATGATCCTGGCCCTCGCACACGCCGGTAGCGGCCCCGATGCCGACTGGCGCAAGGCCACGGTATGGATCATGTTCCCGATCATCATCCGCGCGATCGGCGTCATTACTTCCATGTTGGGCATCGTCATCGCTCGGATGAGGACCGAGGACGAGCACCCGATGGCCGCCATCACACGCGGCTTCATCTGGTCTGCAGTCGCCTCGGCAGTCGGCTTCCTCCTCGTGGCCATCTTCTACGTCGGCAACGAGCACATCGGCGATCCGGCGAACCACATGAAGCTCTTCTTCGCCACTCTCTCCGGTCTTGTTCTCGCGGTCGCGATGTACAAGCTCACCGAGTACTACACGTCCGGCGAGTTCGGACCGGTCAAGAGCATTGCCAAGAGCACACAGACGGGCAGCGCTACCACAATCCTTTCCGGTTTCTCCGAAGGTCTGGAGAGCTCGGTCTATGCCCTGCTCGTAGTCTGTGGCTGTATCTTCTTCTCGGTCATCGTGTTCGGCAAGGGCGCGGCGGCCATCGACATTCTCTACGGCGTCTCACTGTGTGGCCTCGGCATGCTGACCACGACCGGTGTCATCATCTCGATGGACACCTTCGGTCCCGTTGCCGACAACGCACAGGGCATCTCCGAGATGGCCAAGATCGAGGACAACAAGAGCAATGTCGAGCTCCTCGACGCTGTGGGTAATACCACGAAGGCCGCGACCAAGGGCATCGCCATCGCCTCTGCTGTCATCGCTGCCATCTCCCTGTTTGGCTCGTACCTGTCGAAGGTGGCCGGGGCCTACTCCGGTGCTGGTGGTGCTGGGGAATCAATCAGCATCGAGGCCCTGACGAACTACCACATCCAACTCGACAACCCGACCGTCTTCATCGGAATGCTGATCGGTGGCGCGATGCCATTCCTGTTCAGCTCGATGACGATCCGCGCTGTCGGCCGCGCGGCCTTCGAGATCATCAACGAGGTCCGCCGGCAGTTCCGCGAGATCCCCGGGCTCATGGAGGGCAAGGAAGGCGTCATGCCCGAGTCCGGCAAGGTTGTGGACATCTGCACAGCGTCGGCCATCCGTGAGCTGGTGGCTCCCGGCCTCATGGCAGTACTGACACCGATCATCATCGGCGCCTGGCTCGGCTGGGAAGGCCTGGGCGGCTACCTGGCCGGCATCATCGTCACCGGACAGCTCATGGCGGTTCTCATGTGCAACGCAGGTGGCGCGTGGGACAATGCGAAGAAGATGATCGAGGACGGTGCCTACGGCGGTAAGGGCTCTGATGCCCACAAGGCCGCTGTGGTCGGCGACACCGTCGGGGACCCGTTTAAGGACACCGCCGGCCCGGCCCTCAACCCGCTGATCAAGGTCATGAACACGGTCGGCCTGCTGGTCGCGCCGCTCGTTGTCACAGCCGGGGATAGCGTGGCATTCAAGGTCGTGGCAGTGGTGCTGGCCCTGGTCGTTGCCGGCGCGCTCGTCGTATCCAAGCGCGAGACTGTAGCCGAGGAGGCTGCAGAGGCTACACTGGTGGGCACTGACGCCGAATAACTGGTACCCGCAACAAGACGCAACGGTGGACGTCACAAGGCCCGGCTCCCCTAATGGGGGCCGGGCCTTTCTCGTTGCGGCGGAGCACGCCGGACCTCGGCTCCGGAGCCGGACCTCTACTCGTACTCGGTGGCCAGATCCCCAAGTTGCTGGCGCCTCAAGTGTGCAATGACCTTCTTGTGCAGGCGCTTCACAACATCTGGATTGCTCGCAGCCACATCTCGCACCTGGTCCGGATCGCTCTTGAGGTCATGCAGCACCTTCGGCCGCTGCCCGCGCCACGCCGCGTACATCCACTGCGGCGTCATCACCTGGGCATGGGCGTTATTGCCGAGAACTGCCGCGTCGCGATTCTTCCGCCGTTCTCCCCGGACGATCGGCAACAGGGACTCGCCCCACAACTCCGGCGCCTTCGCTATCCCGAATGCGTCGAGTACCGTCGCCGTCAGGTCCCACGGCTGGGTGATGGCGCGTACGCGCTGCCCCTTCCCCTGCCCCGGCATCCGCACAATGAGCGGAATCCGGCATACGCCTGTCCAGTGTGGGTAGTAGTGCAACGGCTGTTTGGGTGGCTCGCCGGCCGCCATGATCGCGCCGTCGTCGCCCAGCGTGTTCGCCTTGCAGATCATGCCGTTGTCGCCCGGGTAGTCGAGGTAGATGCCGTGATCGCTGGTGAAGATCAGGAGCGTCTCGTCCTCAATGCCAAGCCGCTCGAGCGTCGCCAGTAACCTACCCATTGAAGCATCGACCATCGTCACCTCACCGGCGTAGCGGGCTCGGACGTTCTGGACCTCGCGCTTCGTGTATCCGAGCTTCCTCACGAGGCCATATGTCGGCGCATCCAGCCGCCGTCCCTTGAATCCCGCATCATACATATCCTCGTACCACTGCGGCGGGTCCCATGGTTCGTGCGGGTCGAACGTGTCGATGTAGAGGAAGAAGTCGTCGCGGGTATGGTTGCGCTCCAGCCACTCAATCGCCATCGAGTAAGTGTGGGGCGCGAACCAATCGTCCTCCACGCGGCGATGGGCTCGGTTGGTAAGGATCTGCTGCCAACGCTCTGCCGTGTACCTTATCAGGCGGTGCTCCACCGGGAACTCAAGCGGCACGCCGTCGTCGAGCCAACAAGGGTCCCCCTCCTGGCCCCGGTTGACACTCCAGGCAGAGAACCCCTTGTCCATGTTAATCCCGCGGGTCACCGTGTTCTGCACATCGGTAACCATCATCGACGGGACCTTCTTCTCCGCCAGTCGCTGCGCCAACGTTGTCTCGTCGGGATCAATGCCCTTCCACCGGTTGAAGGGTACCTGCTTGTCACCGAGACCGAGGAGGACGTCTCGTCGCGTGGGAACTGTTGGGAACGAGCCTATGTACGCATGCTCGAACACGCTGGATACGCCCGCAAGACGGTCCAGGTTCGGCGTGTGTATCCACTTGTTCCCGTAAGCACCGAGATGATCGCGCCTGAGTGAGTCCGCGTAGATGAGTATTACTTTCACCATTGGCCTCCTGACGACGCATCATATGCACTTCCTGCAGCAGTTCGCCGGGGCCCGCGAGAATCCTCGTGCTGGTGACCTTCCCCCAGTTGCTCCGGCCGACGGTGGTATTGCCACCCAGCGCCGTGCGGAGTAACATAGGGCGACTATGCCACAAGCGACAGAAAGGACTTGAGCTATGTTTGAGCCGCTGCACGGTCTGAACACGGCGATCTTCACGCCGTATGATGAGGACGGTAGGATCGATACGAAGCGCTTTGAGAAGCTTCTCGAATGGCAGATGAGTGTGGGCGTGACGGGCTTCTTCGTCTGTGGGAGCACCGGAGAGGGCCTCTACCTAACGCCGCAGGAACGGCGATCCATGGCCGAGACGGCGGTCAAGACGGTAGCGGGCCAAGCGACGGTCATGATCCATGTCGGCTCTCTGACCACCCCGCAATCCGTGGAACTGGCGAAGCACGCGGCCGAGATCGGAGCGGACGCCGTCAGCAGCATCGCCCCCGTTTACTACCAAGTGGGCTTCGAAGCCAATCTCGCTCACTACAAGGCCATCGGCGCCGCGACAGACCTACCATTCTTCATCTACCACATTCCGCATCTCACCGGTGCTGCGCTCACTGCCGAGAGCGCCGCCGGCCTGCTCGAAGTGCCGAACCTCGCAGGGCTCAAGTTCACCGATCCTGCCCTGTATCTCATGCGATGGCTGTTCGAGTTGACCGGCGAGCAACTCACAATGCTCTCGGGCCCGGACGAACTGCACCTGCCGGCACTGACCATGGGGGCTCACGGGGCGATAGGCACTACCTACAACGTCTTGCCGGGCGCGTTCCTGCGGCTGCGGGAGGCGTTCTTTGCAGGAGACATCCAGAAGGCCATGGAGCTTCAGGCGCGCTGCAACCAGATCATCTACGTCATGCTGCAGTCGGGCGGCATCAGCGCTTTCAAGGCGACCATGCGCATCATCGGGCATGACTGCGGCGACCCACGGGCTCCGCTACCCACTCTCGACGATGAACAGGTGAAGGCACTCACCACGCGACTGGAAGCCGCCGGCTTCGAGGAACTCGCGGCGATGTAATGCCGGGGAGCACTTCCCCGTACTGTCAATGAAGGCTCGGCGCTCGCGCCGGGCCTTCATACAACACCTCGTGAGCGACACGCCGTGGGTCAGGGCAGTTCCTTGCCGTCAAGTCCGGTCGCCCGGATTGCGGCAGTGCCCACGATCCCCCCGCCGTACTCGTACGTGGTGTCCAGAGCAGCCAGCGTGAGGAGGACGCCGTGCTTCGCGTCCGCAGGAGTGCGTCCACTCACTGTCAGCGTCGGCTGAGGATCCTGCTGCAGCGACACCGAGACTCGCCGACCCTGATCCGGGTCCACTCTCAAGACGACTGTCGGCCGCGCGTTGCCGGGCGCATCAACAATGGCCGCGGGGGCCACTTCCCTCGCCGGCGTTACGGCACCCGCGTAGTAGTATGGGAAGTACCCGACCAGCCTGTTGACGGCCAGGTCAAGTGAGGGATCGCGCCGGCTGCAGACCACGTCGAAGCCGCACGTATCATCAGAGACCCAGGGGAAGCCGAGCAGTTGAGCCTTAGTGATGTCGAACACCTTGGAGCGCAACGAGATTACGCCGTCCTGTCGCCCGGCCAGTCTCACGGGTTCGCGGGACCGCCAGCCGCCGGGACAGGACTCGCATTCGACCGGCTGCCCGTCCCACAGGACTGACGCCAACTCGAAGTCTCCCCACCGTGGCACACGCAATGTGCAGTTCTCCGCCTGCGCCGCGTCGCTTCGCAGGCGGATGGTGCGTCCGTCCAGGTCCTCGGTGACCGTGACGCCGCAGTCCAGTGACGTGGGGCTGGGAGAGAAATCCGCGATGGAACGCAACACGAGCGCGCCACGCGACGGAATGGCAACGGGTGCGCGAGTCATGCCATCTCGCACCTGATTCTCCGTCTCGGCTTCGTTCTCACGGCAGAACAGCATCGCCCCTCCCGCGAGCCACCGGTTGCGGATCTCCAGCGTTCCCATGAGCGCCTGGGAGTTCTCGTTCCCAGTCATGATGAATTGGCGCAGGCCCTCTCCCGCCCGGCTCACCGGGAGATCGACATCGCATGTCGCCGCAGGCACCGGCTGCCAACCAGCGAGCGCTATCTCTCTCAGGAGTGGCGTCCAGCGCGCCAGTTTCCTCATCCCGGACGTGATCCGCGGTGTCGGCAACGCGGCCAGCCGCAGAGAAGCAATGATCGTGTAGTCGGCTAGGCCGCGCAGCGCGTCAGCCATCTGCTCAGTCGTCAGGTTCTCGTAATCGAGTATGCGCTCAAGGTCATAGTTCTCCCAGAAGACCATGGTCTTGTGGCCGAGGAACCTGCGCAGCACCATCGCCGACCCGCTATGTACTGAGGTGGGGTCGGCCTCGATCATCGCCGCATCCGAGCGGAAGGGCGTGAGATAGCAGGGCGCTCCTCCCGGGTTGCTCACGACGGCCAGAGGCCTGCCCGCGCCATCGGTGTTGGCGTGGCACCAGTCCATCAGCTTGGCGATGGCGACCCCTTCATCGACGTACACGCCCCGATCATCCCATGCGCGTCCCGGGCACTCATCGACGTGCGGACCGAAGTAGCGTCCGCCTCCGTTGGCTGTGTCGAAGGCGAATCCCTGGATGTTGTTCTCGCGAACCAAGTCAGCCATATCGACCACAGACTGATCGCCGAAACTAGTCTTGTAGGGGAATACACGCAGCTCGTCATCGTGCCCGGTGACCCAGGGCGTGGTGAAGTGTGTCTTCACGCGAGTGTCCGTGGTCAGGGCATCGGCATAGCGCTCGCGGGCCAGCTGTTCCTCACACCATATTTGGCTAGGTATGTAGCACATCATGGCCACGTCACATTCCCGCCCTCGCTCGAACCTCTTCCGACGCTCCGCGTGATACTCGTCGATGGGCAGAGACCGCATGGTGGACATGCGCCGAGCCGGCGTGTAGTCCCAGAACTCCGGCCGCCCGTAGATGTCGCCGGTCCGTCTGAAGGGCGCGTAGCACCAGTCCCATCCAACGGAGAGCCGACGGCAGAGCTCCGGATCCGGCCTCGGCGACCAGACCCTGTAGCTCCCGCCGTTCAGGCCGGCCCGCGGATCAACCTGTGAGTTGGGCCTGAAGAAGGCCGGGAAACTCTCGTAGTACCAGTGGAGCGCCTCAGAGTGTCCCCATTCGGTTGTGAACCCGCCGATCAGGAAGTCGACCTGCTCCTGCTCTCCTGGATCCACAACGATCCGCGTGGCGGTCTCTAGTATGAAGCCGCCCTCCCAGGGCGAGTACGTGTGACGCAGGTACGAGAGCCATTGATCGGGCAGGTAGCCCAGCGCGATGCACCGGCCCGCATCCGAGACCGTTGTCAGGGGAAACCGTCCAGTGAACCGGTCGGCAACGCGTTCGGAGCCGCTCTCATCCACCCGCGCCCCGTCGAAGAATGTCGTCATCGGTAGCTCAGAACGGACACGGAGACCAAGCTCGAGTTTCATCTGCCTGTCGAGACGGTTGCGCACGGTGACCGATGCGTAGCGCCAGTGGTCGTTGGGGGTCGTGGTCCAATACACCATCAGGCCCGCGTAGGACCGAGTGGGCAAACTGATCTCCTTCCCTGTCTCACCGTCCACAACGAACAGCTCGCCCGGGAAAGACAATCGCCCAGCCCTGACGGAGAACTTCGGCGGCCGCGTGTCGGCCGTTATGACCCATGGGATCCGCCCGCCCTTAAGGGTAGAGGAGCGCTGCTCGTGACCAGTCTGCGCCCAGGTCTGCCCCGTGAGCCCTGACAGGAGGAGCAACGCTGTGAGCAGATGCTTCATCGTCCCGCCACCTCCACCGGATACAGCGTCCTGTGCGTGGAGCCATCGGCGCCGGTCACTTCGACGATGTAGCGCTCTTCCGTGGGAACGTCTTCAAGGGTCTTCGAGAAGCGCTCGACAGAGTCTAGATGTCCCGATGCGAATACAGGCTCCGCCTCGTCCTCCGCGAGCACGCGTACATGCACGATGCCTTCAGCTTCGGCGTCCACCTCGATGGTCAGGTCGGTCTCGGCCCGGTAGACACTGAAGTCGTCGTACCACAATTCACCGGCCTGGAAGTACCCCGGGCGGCGTGAACTCGATGCGGATCGGGTGCCAACTCTCGGCGTCAATACCAGCCATGTACTCGGGCTTGAGGAAAACCGGCACGAGGAAGTGGTTGCGCATGGAGCTTGCATAGAAGCGTTCGTCCAGATCGGGGCCGTCCCTCCCGGCGGCGTGCACATAGGCCAACAGCCGGCCGCCACCGATTCTGAACCAGGCGGTCATCACGTACGGCTTCCCCGCCTCGACCGGCACCGACTGGTGCCAGTAGCCTGACATAATGCCGGAGTGTGCCGTCAGATGGATACACTTGCCCGACCTGCCCTCGCTCGAGACGTCGGCGACGAAGTTCTCCGGCACGGCAGTCGACCAACGCCAATCGGCAGGCACACCGTTCTCGGCGAACTCGATACCCGGGTTCCGGACGAGGTTGGGCGCCGGAAGCGCCGGGTTGGAGCTCACGCGGATGTCAACGCCCCACGTACAAGCGCACAGCGCGATGAGGGGCGCCGCCAGACCTGTCAGGCGGGCCGCGAACGATGCTCGCATGGTCCACACCTCCTCAAAGTCGCTTGTAATACCTGATATGCGGCGTCGATTTGTCGAACCCCGCCTTCTCGTACATGGCACGCGCCGGTGCGTGAGCTTCGTCCAGGCCCGTGAAGACTGTGGCACACACCATCCCGGCCTC
>JALGSS010000388.1 GCA_029821745.1 Candidatus Zipacnadia bacterium | reverse complement strand
GCGTCCACCACCACCTGGTCCGCGCCCACCACCCGGTCCTCCGGGGCCCATGCCGCGTCCACGCGGTGGCCGGAGCTTCGCCATCTGCTCGTCTGTGAGGACACTCTTGAGCTTAGTCTGGATAGACTTCATGATCTTCCCGATGGCCTCGCCTCGTTCCTTCGGGTCAGTCAGCTTGAGAGCCTTCTTGCGAGCAGCCCAGCCCGCCGCGAAGGTCGGCTTGAGCTTCGTGAGCTGCGAGGATGATACATCAAGCCGCCCAAACCCATTCGCATTCGCCGGCCACTTGGTCCCTGAGATGCCATGGCTTTGGCCTTCGCCTGCACGTAGCTGACCCAGTTCTTGACCTTCGCGAGTTGGGAGGCGCCCAAGACTGCCTTCATTTTCGCATCGATCGATGCCTTGCCGGACTTCGCGACCTTCTGCATGGCGCTGAAGTCACGGTTCTCACGCGCCTTCTTGCGCGCAGCCACGCGGGCGTCCTGCACTTTCTGGAAGGTCGGCCGCAGGGAGGCGATCTGCTTGTCGGAGGCCTTGGCCTCAAAGGCCACTGCTGCCCACGTGATCTCAGGGTACATCATCTGTGTGATGTCGAAGTTGGGGCGCTGGCCGCCGCCTCCGGGTTGAGCCGCTGCCGGGACGACCGTCAGAGTTAGCACGCACATCGCGATGCCTGCCATTGCGAGGCCAGTCATCCGCCTGAGCATCCTGTGACGCGTCATCGGTTGTGTCTCCTTGTTGAAGATTTGCGTCGGCTTTCGTGGAGACAATGACCGCTGAGTCTTACTCCTGGGCCGCCAGCGGGTGAGGGTACCTGAAGGGCGTGTAGTCGGGCATGGGTCGACTGAAGTAGTCCCGGTCAGGCTTGATGTGCTCGGCGGACCTCTTCGAGATCACCGGCACAGTCGCTTCGCCCTTCAGCGTGTTGTTCCAGCACCACATGTTCTGTATCTGCTCGGGGATGGGGTACGGACGGGTCCAGTCAATCCTCCTGTCGAAATCTAGGGTGAGGTTGAGTACCATCGCAGTCGAGCCTCCGATGGGCTTCTCGATCAGATTATCGTAGACCTCGATCCATTGAGTCCCGTGCTTGGACCCGTACCCGGGCCCGTGGCAATCCACAGCCTGGCTGTTGTCGTTGCCATGGACGCGGTTATGCCGGAACACGTAGCGGGCCCCGCCGTTGGATGCGACTGCGTGGCGCGAGCCGATGAACTCACTGTCCTCGATGAACACCGAGTCCGCGCTGCCGGGCTGCAGGTCGTCGCGCCATTCACCGGCGCCGTACACCACAACGCCATACCCCAGGTTGTTGATCGGCTTCTTGAAGTTGTTCGCGAACAGGCAGTGATCGATCACGCCCCGGCAGTTGCCCCGGACGTAGACGGCCGAGAACCCAAACCGCTCGAAGCGGCAATGGGCGATGCGGAAGTCCTTCGCATCGAGAACGGTGATGCCATTGTCACTCGTCTTGGACGCGGGGTCTTGGAGGCCCACGAAATTGATCCCGACAATCTGACTCGCCTTGCCGTTGGCGCCCTGAATCTCAACAATCGGGGCAGTGGGCTTGTCTGAGTTGTCAGGGCCGCGGAACAGGACAGTCTCATCGCGGCCGGCGCCGATCAGACTCACGCCGCCGGTGATGTGAATGGTGCCGATGGCCTGCACCCGACCAGCGGGAACCCGGACAATGCCGTCCCCCTGCAGTTGGTCAACGGCAGCCTGGATATCCGTCACTGAAGCTGTGGCGGCGCTCACTTCAGCTGCCGGCGGGCGGTTCTCAGCATAGCCCGTGGCGCAGAGCAAGATCGCGACGCACACGACCAGGAAAGGAATAGACTGGATCAAGGGACGACCTCCTTGAGTGGGGCGTTGCGGCACACGCACGCTACGCCCCTTCGCCGGGACAGGGCGAATGCTCTTGCGGCGAGTTCAATGCTCCAGAGACGTCATGCCGGTGCGCAGGGCGTACTTCGTGAGACCCGCGACGCTGTCGATCCCCAGCTTCTGCATAGCCTGCTGGCGGTGCGTCTGGACGGTCTTCGTGCTTACGCCCAGCAGGTTCCCGATGTGCTTCGTGGGGTGACCTTCGGCGATGAGTTGGAGTATCTCGCGCTCGCGTGGGGTGAGACTTGCAGCCGGCGATTCCGTCGTGGGGTCGGTCTTGTCCAGGTAACCATCCACGACGACCGTAGCGACGTTCGGGGTCAGGTACGTCTGCCCGGCGAGAACCGTATCGATGGCCTGCCGGAGTTCCTCGAATCCGCACTCCTTGAGCACGTAGCCGGACGCGCCGGCTCGCAGCATGTCGGCGACGAAGTGGTTCTCTGCATGCATCGACAGGGCGATGACTTTGGTTAGGGGCAGGGCCGCGAGAATCTGCCGCGTGGCCTCAATTCCGTTGAGCAGGGGGAGCACAATGTCCATGATCACGACGTTCGGCCCGAACTCTCGGGCCATCTCCACCGCCGCGCGACCGTCTCCGGCCTCAGCAACGACAGCCATGTCCGGATCGCCGTCGATCAGAGCGCGTAGACCCTCGCGCATGATCTGGTGGTCGTCGACCAGCAGAACTCTCGCGTTCATCGCGGGCATTCCCCTTATCTCAGGCCGGCTCGGCACGAGGGAAGCGTTGTGCTGAATAAGGCTAGATAGCCGTGGGGTGTCGATGCCGTACAATCGATGGGGCCCCACGGAGGCTCCCACGGGTGGTCCATGGTCCTGCGGGGCCCCGGTCGCTGAACGACGCGACCACCCCACAGCTAGTGAACTGCGATTCTCAACACAGCCAGGGCCGAGGCCCGCGTACAATATAGCAGATTACGGCGCCGATTTCACCGGCATTGATGTGTGGTGCGAGGAGCTGCACGAAGCGGGCGGGCAAATAGAACCGCCGCGTCCATCAAAGAGCCCCGGGGGGAGGTGGCTCAATGTGGGTCGCGGCGGCCCAAGCTGCCGGTCGGGCGCAGTCGCGAACACTTGGAAGTATCGCAGTAGCACTGTCGGCAGCTATAAGCGTTGTATTCCCGCCTTGCCCGCATCTCAAACATATAAAAATCTAAACTTACGCAATATTTGATGAACTAAAAAGCAATATTTACTCTGCTTTGGCGCAATGTAGTAGAAAAGGTAGGCAGGAGGCCTGCGGAATCCGGCGAAGCATTATATGGCGGGCCGTGCGGAATGCTGCCGAAGCCGAGAGAGGCAGGCCGCAGACGCAATCGAGCTTTCGCACTGGCCGACCTCTTGACACAGGAGTTGGTGGACGTGCTCTCCCATTCTCGCGCACGACGGGTGGCCCTGTGGCCCCTTCTCACCGGCTTGCTCTGCTCTGGCCTGCGGGCCGCACCACAGATACACTCTCTCTACGAGCCGCCGGACACATCGCCGCTTGAGGGGCAGATGAACCTGTTCCTCAAGGCCCCGGTGACTGCCTCGCCCCACTGGAGCGACCGGGCTCCCACCTTCGCGGTGGATGGCAGCCATGACAGTGCGGGCGCTCACTGGGCGGCCGAGAATATCCCGGTGTGGCTGACCGTTGATCTGCAGGAGACGCGTAACCTCAACGCGATCCGTTTGTGGACCTACTGGGGTAACGGGCGCTACTACGAGTATGTGGTCGAGGGGTCCGGCGACGGAGAAGAGTGGAGCGTTCTCGCCGACCGCCGCGACAACACCACACCCGCGACGAGCACGGGCGAGCTGTTCATCTTTGAGCGCGCGTCGTGTCGCTATGTTCGCGTGACGTTCACCCACAACTCGGTCAGCAATGTCGCCGGTGGGCACATCGTCGAGATCGAGGGCTATGATGTGCCTGAGAAGCGGCTGGCCGCGCTACGCGTCGAACATGAGGCGTGGGCGCTGGTGGAGCCCGGCCTGCACGGTGCCTTCGGCTCGACGGACATGCGGTATCCCCGCAACGCCCCGCCGGAGGTCGATGCGCTCGGGGCCACGAAGGCCTGGACCCCGAACGCGTGGCGAGGCGAGACCGTGAACACGCAACTGGTGCTCTGGACGCGGAATGGGGCGAGTCAGGTGCGGCTGTCGGCAACGCCTCTTACTTGCGCGGAGGGTGGAGAGATCCCCGCGTCGCGCGTCGGGCTGCGGTTCGTGAGATACGTGCTGGCAGATTCGCGCGTAGTGGCGGACGTTCTGGACACCGCGAGCCGTCTGGACCTTCAGCCGCAGAGCGCCCGGCCTGTGTGGGTGTCGATCGATGTGCCCGGCGATGCTTCCCCGGGCGTCTACGAGGGGTCCGTTTCAGTGCCGGCGCGCAATTGCGAGCCTTTGGGGTTCCCGATCCGCGTGCGCGTGCAGCCGCGCGTGCTCCCGTCACCGTCAGAGTGGTCCTTCCATCTGGACCTGTGGCAAAACCCATATGCCATCGCCCGCTACCATCGCGTCGAGCCGTGGTCGGACGCGCACATGGCCGTCCTGGAGCCGCACTTGCGCCTGCTGGCTTCCGCCGGGCAGAAGTGCGCGACAACCACGATCTTGTATCAGGCATGGGGCACGCAGACCTATGATCCCTACGACTCGATGGTGAAGTGGACGCGGCGGACGGACGGCTCCTGGAGCTTCGACTACGACGACTTCGACCAGTACGTGGAGCTGTGCGAGAAGTGCGGCATCACGAAGTCCATCAACTGCTACTCCATGCTCCCGTGGACGATGCGCACCCGCTACCTGGACGAGGCAACCGGGGAGTATGCGGCGATGAGCTTCCACCCCGGTAAGCCTTCTTTCGAGCAGGTCTGGGGGCCCTTCCTGAAGAGCTTCACCGCCCACCTGCGCGAGCGGGGCTGGCTGGGCAAGACGCACATCGCCATGGATGAGCGCCCGCCGGAGCTCATGACCCCGGCGATCGACTTCCTGCGGCGCGTGGCGCCTGAATTGAAGATCGCTCTGGCCGGCAGCAATTCACCCGAGCTCAAGGAGAAGATCGACGACTGGTGCGTCTTCATCAGCCCGCCACTGGACCCGGCGATTGCGCGCGAGCGAATCGCGAAGGGCATGCCGACGACATTCTACATTTGCTGCGGGCCGGGCCGCCCCAACACGTTCACCAACTCGCCGCCCGCCGAGTCAGCCTGGATGGGGTACTACGCGGCGGCGCAAGGCTACTCGGGGCTCCTGCGGTGGGCCTTCGACAGCTACGTCCAAGACCCGCTGCTTGACACCAGCTACGTGCGCTGGCCCCCGGGAGATTGCTTCCTGGTGTACCCGGGCCCGCGCAGCTCAATCCGGTTCGAGCGCCTGCGCGAGGGCATCCAGGCGTACGAGAAGATCCGGGTTTTGCGGGCCGATCTGAAGCAGAGGGGAACTGAGGAAGCGAAGGGTGCACTGGAGCGCCTGGAGGCGGTGCTGTCCCGGTTCAGCTACGGGCGCGTCCGGAAGGAACCCGCCGCGCCTCTGGTCAACGAAGCGAAGGCGCTGCTGGCAGAGCTGTCCACGCTGTAGACGGGGCCGGGGCCTGTGCCGTGAGACGTGACAAAGGTTGTGCTCAAAAACTCACTTTGTTAGCTGCGGGGTGGTCACGTCGTACAGTGACCGGGGCCCCGCAGGGGCGTCTGGCCATCCTGCGCGCCTCCGTGGGGCCCGTGACACACACGGTGACATCCCACGGCCATTAGCCATCCGTCTTTCAGCACAACCCAACACACGCCGCCGGGCAATCACTTGCCCGGCGGCGTGCTCTTACATCGCTTACGCTGGTGCGGCCGCCAGCAAAGCTCGCCGTGCCTGGCGGAACACGGCCGGGTCGAGATCATAGTCGTCGAAATCACGGATGACCATGGCGGCGATCTCGTGAGCCTTGTCCGGGTCCGTCGCGGCGAGGGTCTGGAGCAACTCGTAGTCCTCGATGCCGTCTCGCATCGCCTCGAAGCGGATTGAGTCAACGGGCCCACCGTCGCCGGGGTAGACTACGGCATTGTCGCCCGACGGCAGGCACCGGCGGTGGCTGTGGACGGGCTCAATATCCACGAACCCGGGTTGGCCTCCCCAGTGGTTGTAGCCCCAGTGTAGATAGCCCGTGGCCCCGTAATGGAAGTTGATCCAGTGCATGAGTTGGGCCTTCACCAGGTGGTAGTCGATGAACCGGTTCGCGTAGGTCCCCACGGG
>JALGSS010000387.1 GCA_029821745.1 Candidatus Zipacnadia bacterium | reverse complement strand
CAATGAACGCTTTCACAATCCATCTCTCCTGTACGTCGTTTTGTGTCTGTTATACGAGAAGATCGGCTATTTGGCAACTTAGCGTTTGGTTGCGGCTGGAGGCCGCGCTATGATTATTACAGTGGCATTTTGGTAAGGAGTGCTTATCGTGAAACGAGCGAAGCTTAACTACTGGATCGACGTCCTCATGGGCGTTGCGTTTGTCATCAGCGCCGTAAGCGGGCTGGTGTTTCTACTGCCGTTGGGGTTCCTGTCGAGTGAGGGGACTGAGATGCTGGGCCTTTCATATCGCCTCTGGGACCAGCTGCATATCTAGGGAAGTCTAGCTATGATCGCAGGGGTTGGCGGGCACCTGCTCCTGCACACCAAGTGGATCGTGGCGATGACCAAGAAACTGCTGGCGCCGGGCAAGCGCACGGCAGCGTCAGCGTCAGGTACTCGATCGGACACCGGAGCGACCAGTTCGGGGCGTCGGAGATTCCTGAAGCTGGGCGGGGCCATCCTCGGCGTGAGCGCCCTTGCAGCATGTGGCGCGGCATTACTGGGACTCCGAACGGCATTCGGTGAGGACGAGGAGACCGTTAGGGCCGTTGGCTCAAATGCGTCGGAGGACGCCCCGAAGTTCGACGCGCCCAATGATGTGGCGGATGTGGGGACCACGGCGGAGCAGCCTGCGGCTGTGGAGGCCGAGCCCCACGATACGGCGCCCGCGCTCTCTGATGACAGTGATATCGACGCGGCGCCGGCGACAGAGCCGATATCCCCCCCGACCGCCGAGCCGCCCACCGAGGACGGACAGGAGCTGTGTGTTGCGTGTCCTCGCGGTCTGGTGAATGATCCGTATCCCGGATGCTGTCGCCGGTACGTCGACCGCGACGGGGACGGTATCTGCGATCTCTCGGTGCCGCACGTCTGCGGCTAGAGTAGGTATTTGATCATTTGCAGGCAAGGACTGTCAGTATCCCAGATCTCGGTGAACTCCTCGAGTTCTACGAAGCCCACGGCCTTGTAGAACGCACGCGTCCGGGCGTAGTTAGGGTCCGGATGCCGCTCGCTGAGCGTCTTGACCTGTAGGAAGCTGGTCCCGGTGCGGCGCAGATAGTCCTCGGCGCGCTCGACGAGTGCCCGACCTACGCCCCGGCGGTGATAGTGCGGCAGAACGCCCATAACGACGATCTCGGCCGCGGTTCCGCTGTGCTGCTTCAGCGTCAGGAAGCCCACCGTGCTGCCGTCCGTGATGGCGATAAATGTGGGCAGCAGATCGGTCTGCGTGATATACGCTTGTGCGGACGCTTCAAGACCGAACCAGTTGGGCAAGGCCCTCAAGATGGGCTCGCATGCCCGGCTTTGGCCGATGAGTGGACCCTCGACGCGCAACTTCATCGGGGGATTCCCTGGCTCAGGTGAGGTGACGCAGGGCAGCGGCGACGTCCTCAGCGATCATCCGTCGCTTGCTTTTCTCGATGAAGAAGCTGGGGCCCGCTTGCAGATAGGACGGGAAGGCGGGGACGCCGCGAAACTGGTAAACGCCGCCGCGTATCTTGTAGGTGGATCCAGTCGGCACGACGCGGCGTTCGCCGTTGCGTTTGGCGATATAGTTTAGCGCACGTATGGCCACATCGCCCATCAGCAGATAGGCCCTGACGTTGGTGAAGGGGGCGAGTTCCGCTTCCAGTAGGATCGAACATGTCTTGGTCGTGGCTGCCTTGAGGGTGTAGCTCGTCTTGGCGCACTTCACCGCCGTCGTCAGATAGACGCCCATATCCAGGATGTCCTGAAGTGAAGCGACGTCCGCGCTGGCGTCGCGAAACGCCAATACGGTGGTCTCCTCGAAGAGAGAACCTGCCTGTGGGGCACCGGCGGCGTAATAGTAGTCAGCTGGGTCCTGGGGCGCCGCCTCGGAAATCAGCACAAGCTTGATGTTTTCGGGGGCGATGTCGATGTCGGGGACGGTGTAGGCGGCAGTATTGACATCCGTGCACGGGTAACCCTCGCACCTGATGCGATCACTTGTACGCATAGCGACCTCCCGGTTGGGGAACTACAGCAGCTTCTGTCCCATCGCGTCGAACGCGCGCAGCTCAATCCTGGCAGCGCGGCTGTCAGGATATGCATCCGCGAGCATCGTCCATATCATTGCATCGCCGAAGCTCTCGTCGCCGGTCGGAATGCGCCGGGTCAGGGTCGCTTCGTGGGTGTACCCCAGTTTGCGGGGCACCGCGGCGCTGCGCAGGTTGTTCGTCAGGCAGTGGATCTCCACCAGGCGCACGCGGTCGATCTCGAAAGCAACCTTGGTCAGGGCCTCGGTAACCTCGGTCGCGTAGCCTTTGTTGATATGATCGGCGTGAATCCAGTAGCCAATCTCACGGATGGACGGGCCCCGGCGTGTGTGCAGGCCTGAGCTGCCCAGGGCGACCGTCTCGTCTCGGTTGAAGATGCTGTAGACGTAGTCCCGATCGAGATCGAATTCCCCGCGCCAACGGCGCAGCAGGGATGCGGTGTCAGCGACGGTTGGACACTCGCCCTTCGCCCACGGCATCCACGGACCGAGGTGTTCCCAGCTGGCCCTGAGGGCGGCATTGAGCAGGGGGGCGTCTTTCGGTCCCCAGCAGCGGATCACCAATCTGGCGGTCTCGATCCGGTATGCCGGTCCGCTGGTTCTTGTTTGGCTCATAGGTCCTCGCTAGATCTTGGTTCGGGATCAGAAGCTGAAGTTTGGGCCGGTCTGTTCCTGTTCAGTCAGCTGCCGCAGGTAGTTGCAGTAGGCGTTCTGGTTGGAACGATTGGCGATCTCCAGGAGCTGTTCCTTACCGATGTAGCCTTTGTGGTAGGCGATCTCCTCGATGCAGCCGATCTTCAATCCCTGCCGGTGCTCGATGGTCTGCACGAAGTCACTGGCCTCTAGCAGGCTCTCGTGGGTCCCCGTGTCCAGCCACGCGAAACCGCGCCGCAGGAGCTGTACCTTCAACTTGCCGAGCTTGAGGTACTCGTTGTTCAGGTCGGTGATCTCGTACTCTCCCCGGCCAGAAGGGCGCAGCGACTTCGCCATGTCGACGACGTTCCGGTCGTAGAAGTAGAGCCCGGTGACTGCGTAGTTTGATTTGGGGTCTTTGGGTTTCTCCTCAATGTTCAGCGCGTTGAACTCGCGGTCGAACTCCACCACGCCGTACCGTTCGGGGTCCTGGACGTAGTAGGCGAAGACCAGCCCGCCGTCGGTCAGGTCGCCCGCCCGGGTCATAATCTGTTCGAGGCCGGGCCCGTGGAGGAAATTGTCCCCCAGCATCAGGGCGCAGGGATCACCGTTGATGAACTCCTCCCCGATGATGAAGGCCTGGGCGATGCCCTCCGGATGGGGCTGCACGGCATATTCGATCCGCAGACCGAGCCGTTCCCCATTGCCGAACAGCTCTCGGTAGAGATCGATGTGCTGGGGCGTTGAGATAATGAGGAACTCGCGGATATCGGCATGCATCAACACAGAGAGGGGATAGTAGATCATGGGTTTGTCAAAGATGGGCAGGATCTGCTTCGACAGAGAAATGGTCAGGGGGTAGAGCCGTGTTCCCATGCCGCCGGACAGAATGATACCTTTCACGTGTTGTCCTTTCAGGGTGGGGGCGGGGGCCGAAGTACTCCGGCTCCCGGCCTCTATGCTTGGGCCAGTAGGTGGCAGACTACCGCGGAATTGGCCGGTGTCAACTTGATACACGCCCCTATGGCTTGGCAACATCTCCAGGGCGCGCCTTGCTGAGCCGCCCGGCGACTTCATCCCCGTGCTTCGCACGCGTGCGGCTTGGGCCGGCGCGATGCTCTCACCTTACCAGGTTAATCACTTATAGCTCATCTATAGCTCATCAGTCGTTCGCCGTCGCGGAACCAATGAATCGGCTACTACGAACCGAGGGCTGCACGCGGCCGGCAGGCTTGCCGCCCCCAATCTGCGTCACGGCGTCTGCTCTGCGCCGGGCGAGCCGGCAATGTCAGCGAGACGGTTGAAGAAGGCGCGTTTGAGGCCGGTGTTGATCGACCAGTTGACGGGCACCGTCTGGTAGCCGGTCAGGGCCTCGAAGGTGCTCTCCCGACCGTGTTGGGTCCACTCGTGGCGCCCGTGGTCCCATCCGCCGGCGCCGTATCCCTGGATGTAAAAGCCCCAGGAGGCGTACTCATCGACCGCAGCGTCGAGGTTGTTGACGTACATGGAGTCCTCGTTGATGAGCATCGGTCGCGGGTTGGCCTGGAACGCCGGCGTGGCCCTGATCTGCCGCAGCTTCCAGCGGAGCCTGCGGGCCCAGGAGTCGTTGCCGTGGGGCAGGTAGAAGTCGACGATCTCCTCCCACGGCCCCGGTCGAAGCGGTGCCGGTGGGACGCTGCTGGCGCTGACCAGCAGGCGGCGACCGTTGAGGGTGATGCCTTGGGCGACCTCTATCAGCTCGTGGATGCGCGCGGATTGGGTGATCTTGTCGCCATCGTTGAACTCGTTGTAGACGTCTACGAGTATGTTGCGGTAGCCGGTCTGGAGGAGCCACTCGGAGGCCTCCCGGGTGGCCCGGACGATCGCGGGCTCGCCGTGCATCTTCTCAACTTGTTTCCAGTAGAAGTAGTTGACGATGACTACTATGCCCGCTGCGTCCGCCGCCTTCAGGACGCGGAGGAGTCGGGCACAGTAGGCCGGCTTGAGAGCGCCATCGCGATCGAAGGCCGAGTTGATATAATGGTCGTAGACCTCGGGAACGTAGACGGCGCCGCCGCCCTGCAGGCCAACCGTCACGCCCAGCAGGCCGTGGCGCCGGTACTCGGGCAGCATCGCGCAGAACTCGTCGGTGTTGCGGTCAGGGTCCCACTCGCCGGTGTCCGGATAGCGCCAGCGGTCGGCGGTGGCCGGGTTCTCGTCGTCGAAGATGGCCTGGGCCATACGACTGTTGAAGAGCAAGCCCTCGATCCTGCGCCCCTGGTGGATGCGGCCCTTGTAGGTCGGCTCGCCGTTGATCAGGAATTGCACGCCGTCGATCTGTATTTCAGTTGTCATTTGGACTTTACTTTCCGGTAAACCGATAGTTGCACTCAAACAGACCGGCCAGTTTGGGCAAGCCAAAATGACCGGAGAACACTCCGGTGACAGAGAACCTTACCAAAACGACAGAAA
>JALGSS010000386.1 GCA_029821745.1 Candidatus Zipacnadia bacterium | reverse complement strand
CATCAGGAACGAGGCAAACTGGAAGGCCTTCTGGGGCGCCGGAGAGGAGCCGCCTGTCGTCAACTTCGAGCAGAGCATGGTTTTCGTCGCGCAGACCTCGCTCAGCTCTGATGGCCCGGGGACGATGGAGATCTGGGTCCAGAAGCACCGCGAGACTGAGCAGGTAGTGGAGACCCGCGTGCTTGAATCGGTGGGTGGGTCGTGGCCCCTGAGCACCGCCTACTCGCGGGCGTACCACATCGTGACGCTGCCCACATCCACCAAGCCCGTGAAGGTGACGTGGCGCTACCTGTGGGGCACGCGGGATGAGACCCGTGAGCTGCAGGCGAAAGAGTGGACACCCACGCGGTCTCAGGGCGGCCAGGGCGGTTGGCCCAACCAGAGCAGCCAGGGCGGCTGGCCCAGCCGGAGCAATCAAGGTGGCCGACCCAGCCAGAACAATCAGGGCGGTTGGCCCAGCCGGAGCAATCAGGGCGGTTGGCCGTCGCAGTCCCGGCAGCCGTCCCGGTAGCAAGTAGTGGATGAAAAACGGGCCGCTCGACTCTCCCTCCAACGCGGGGAGGAATGGGCGGCCCGTTTGCATGCATGCAGGGCTTGGGGACACAAGGGTCAGCGAGGTCTATGTTGTACTGAGAAAGGGTCAGATAGCCGTGGGGTGCCGATGTCGTACAATCGGCGGGGCCCCACGGATACCCCCAATTCGGTGAGACCGCCCTGCGGGCCCCGGTCATAGAGACCGGGTACCGGTCTCACTACCCCGCAGCTATCCGGGTGAGTCTTCAACACAACATCTAGGGCGTCCCTTCAATGAGCCGGTTGTAGACCTCGATCAGTCCGCTGATCATACGCGGGGCTGAATAGCGGTCCAGCAGACGGGCGACCTCGACGTCGGTATCCTCGTCCTGGGGCACCGGTTCCAGGCCGGGCCGGTCAAGGTCGTACTCCTCCTGTGCCGCCAGCACCTCGCTGACGCCCCACGCCATGCCGTCCGGCGTGTCAAGCTGGTCTTCCTCGGCAGACATCCCCTCGAGTTGCCCACAGATGGCGTCCGCCACCGCCTGCGCATCGGACAACGGGACCAGGGGCACACTCTTGACGCCGGCGAACACTTCCCGCAGGCCCGGCGCATCCGCTCCGACGACCCGCAAGTTTCGCGCCAGTGCCTCCAGCGCGTCCAGAACACCCGTTGCGTCATCACGCAGCGCCACGAACACATTGCACGACGAGATCACGTCGAGAGCATCCGGGCGCCTGCCCAGGAACACGGTGCTTCCCGACAAGCCCAGGGAGTGGGCCATGCTCTTGACGGTTTCCAAGGCGCTCCCATCGCCGAGAATCGCGAACTCGACGCTCGGTATCTCATTGCTCACGAGTGCCGCCGACTGGAGGAATTCAGCCAGAGGCGACGGGCGGTCCATGTTGACGGTGACAGCGACGATGGTGGCATCGCGGTGCAAGCCCACGCCGTAGCGCTTCTCCCCCACATCGAACAGGGGGCTCTGACGGCGACGGATGACGCCGGGCGGCACGATGGCGATCTCACCGTGACTCCTTCGCCCGCCGCCCGCGTGGAACTCGGTGAGGCCCGTCCGTTCGGCCTCAGAGGGGGCGATGAGGACGTCGCAAGCTGCGAGAGCGCGACGCTGGGCGCGGCGTTCCAGCATCCGGGCCATCTTGCCGTCTCGCGTGACGGCGGGAATTCCGTGGGGACTGCACACGAGCGGCGGTCTTGGCGAGAGCTTGCGCAGAGCAAGGGCGGCCGTCTGGGCGGCTTCGATGCCGTGGGCATGGACCAGCCGCGGCTGATTGCCGGCGAGAAACCGGGACAGATCGTCGGCGCCCTGCTTCTGGAGGCGCCGGTCGAGAGTGCCGGGCAGGGGCAGGTTGACCCAGCGCACACCCAGGTGGCCCAACTGCTGCCGGAAGGGGCGCTCGAGCGGCCCGACGACGTACACGTCTACCCGTCGCTCAGCCAGGCCCGACGCCAGTGTGATGATGTGTTGCTGCAGATCATCGGGGCGGCTCGCAATGTGGGTGATCCGGGGGCCTTGCGCCATTGGAGCTCCAAGAAGTTGGTGGCGGCCTCATGCACCCGGCGGCTCGCTCGCCGAGCCGCACGCTACGCGCCCCTGCCTGACGTGGCAGAGATATTTCGCGCGGGCCAGTTCTGTATCGTGGCAAGTATGCCACTCGCTTCCGCGGCAAGTCAAGCCACCCCGCCTTGCCCATCTCGCACACCAACGGGTAGCACAGAGGGGGCGGCTGGTGTAAACTTACGGACGACAAAACCGATAAGGACTCACCTGGCGCACACGCGAACTAGGCCGGGGCACGGAACATTGTGAAGCGCCGGCAATTGGGCCGGCCAGGGGGCGCGGCGCTCACGCGCACGCAGGATGCGGGGGGAGGAGGTCGCATGCCAAAGGACGAGAACGGCCAGAAGCCGCCTGACGATGGCGATCAGGGAGGCGACAGACTGCCTGACGAGACGGAGAACGCGTCTCGGCAGGAAGGAAGCGACGGCCGCGAGCCGCCCGCATGGCCCCCCGAGTGGCAAGTGCTGCTTTCCCCCGGACCGCGCGAGGACGGAGAGGCCGGCGAGGAGCGGACGGAGGCGCAGGAACCTCCCGAGTGGCCGGCTGAGTGGCAAGCTCCAGAGCAGCGGGAGCCGAAGCCCACTCCCAGCGCTACAGGTGACGACCCGCCGGCTTGGCCCGCCGACTGGGACGACCCCATCGCCGGCGCGCGTCCCGGCAAACAGACGCGCGCGCCGGAGCCCTCTCCGGACGAGCCAGACAGCGGACAAGCGGCGCCGCCACCTGGGTCCGGTGCTGAGGGGCCTCCCGCTTGGCCGGAGGAGTGGCGTGACCGGGGGCCTGGCGGCACGGTCGCTGAGGCCCCCGCGCCCAGACCGGATGCCGGCGCCGGCGCACGAGACAAGCCGACTGAGCCTCTCGGTTGGCGGATGGTGAGAGCGGTTGCTGATCCGCTGCTTGTGACGCTTGGCTTCAGGCGCATGCGCGAACGTGTGCGTGCCGACTACGTCCCCCGAGCCAAGAAGCAGATCGTGGACGATGACCCCGGCGCGATGCAGCGGGTGATCCCGTACACGCTGCTCGTGGTCCTGATCGCACTGCTCGCACTGGGCGCCTTCTGGGTGTTCGCCAAGGCGGTTCCCGGTACGGCGGCTCTAGGGTCCACGGGTGGACGGGAAACCATGTTACGCGCCGTCTCTCTGTTGCAGCAGGGAGACATCGAGGGTGCGCGGGAGCTGCGCGACCGGATGCATCGCGCCGACCCACAGGCCCTGATGGTACCGTTCTTCGACGGGTACGTGATCGCCAGTGAGAAAGGCGGGGGCAGCACGACGATTCAGGCCCTCCGCAAGCCGACCTGGCGGCGCGCGGCGAATCTGCGGAACCTGGTCACTGCAGCGGGGTACTACGAGGCCACAGGCGACCTGAACGAGTGCGCGAAGGCCCTCGCCGAGGCATCAGAGACAGCCCCCAGGAACGCCGAGGTGCGTCTGCTGCGCGCAAACGTGCTCCTTCTCGCGGAACGATACGCGGAGGCCCTTCAGCAAGCCGACGCCTTGGCGAAGATTGCCGGAGCGGGTCTGGCCTCGGCCGATCTCCAGGGCAGGGCTTACCTCGGACTGGGACGGCTCCGGGAGGCCGAGCACGAGTTCAGGACGGCTCAGTTGTATGACGATCGCTCACTGACCGTGAACCTGAACTTGGCCGACGTGTACGTGCGGATGAACAAGCCGCGCAAGGCCCTGGGCCAGCTTGCCGGGATCCTCAACTACGAGTCGGACAACCCCGATGTCCATGCGCGTATCGGCGTATTGTGTGAAACGATTGGGGAGTTTGGGCACGCGGAGGCCGCCTACAGGAAGGCCATTGAGGCAGCCCCCGATCACCCGGCTGCGCTCAACAACCTGGCTTACCTGCTGGCGGTGCCGAAGAAGAGCCCGGTCGCGGCGCTGCAGTATGCCGAGCGGGCCCACGAACTCGCCCCGGACGCCGGGCCGGTCGCGGATACTCTCGGGTGGATCTACCATCTTCTCGGCAGAGACGCCGAAGCGCTGACGCTTATCACGAAGGCCTCAGCCCTGGCCCCCGACAACCTGGAGGTCAAACTGCACCACGCGACGTTACTACTGGCCCAGGGGAAGCGCGACGAGGGCGTCAAGATACTGAGAGGCGTCGCGGAATCCCCCGGGGACAGCAAGTTCCGGCAGCGGGCACGCACGCGTCTCCAGGCGTTGGGTGAATGAGCTCTCCCGGCTGTATCGCCAAGGCAATCTTGACCTCGGACCCGGACGTACCGCGCCGGACAGGCCTGTGAGAAGGGACCACCCGATGCCGACCTGGAAGCTGATGCTCGTCTCAGTCGCGCTGGGTGTGATCATCGGCGTTGCATGTGTCGTCAGCTCCCTAGTGGCTGAGCAGACCCGGTGGGAAGCGCCGCCGCTGGACTTCCAGTACGTAAGCCAAGGCGAGACGCCGCCTGTGGTTGAGCGCCTGGGCGAGCACCTGTGGTCGGTTGACGGGCTGAAGGTCGTGGTCGCTTCGGGATCGCCCCGGGAGATGGGCGAGCAGTACGGAGCCGCCGTCGCGGAGGACATCAAGCGCGGCATCCAGACCTACCTCGAAGACCGGGTCATCAGGGACCAGGGCTACAGCATGGAGTACATGCTGGAGTGCTGCGAGGCGATGCTGCCGCATATCGCCCCGGAGTACATCGAGGAGATGCATGGGGTCGCCGAGGGCGCCGGCGTGTCCTACGAGCAAGTCCTCGCCATGCACGGGCACGCCGACATCGTCCACTACGGCCACGACTGGGGCAAGCCGAAGCAAGAGCCCGGCGAGGCGGCAGGTTGCTCGAATTTCGTCGTCTGGGGTCCGGCCACGTCAGACGGAACACTGTACCACGGACGCAACCTGGACTGGACCATCAAGAGCGGCGTCCAGAGCTCATCCGTCGTCTACATCGGCATCCCCAAGAGCGGCCATCCCTTCGCGCTGGTCACCTACGCCGGGATGATCGGTGGCGTCACCGGCATGAACGCGAAGGGGATCACCTTCGGGGAAATGACAAGCAGCACCAGCGACGAGACCCTCGCCGGAGAGCCCCTGTT
>JALGSS010000015.1 GCA_029821745.1 Candidatus Zipacnadia bacterium | reverse complement strand
ACTGCCCGCGTCGTAGGTGTAGTAGGTCAGCCCCAGGTCCGGGTCGCGCACGCACGTCAGGTTGCTGCGGCTGTCATAGTAAAAGACGCTCCGGTGACCCATCTCAGTTCCCCTCCTCGGAGATGATGCGGCTGACGGCGTCGTAAGTCCAGTAGGTCGCGCCCATCGGGTCCTGCATCATGGTGCGGTTGCCGGTCGCGTCGTAGGCGAAGTAGGCGGCGCCGTCGCCGACGTGCTCGCGCACCATCATTCTACCCACGGCGTCGTACTTGTAGTAGTTCGTGCGGCTGTCCGGGTCGAGTTGCGCAACTCGCCTGCCGGCTGCGTCGTGCTGGTAGTAGGTGGTCTCGCCCAGCGCGGTGGTCTCGGCGACCGTGCGCCCGCCCGCGTCGTAGTCGTAGTAGACCGGATCGCCGAGGCCGTCCACGACCGCCAGCCGCTGGCCGGCCAGGTCATACTGGTAGTAGACGCTGTCGCCGCGCGGATCGGTGGTGCACTGCATGCGGCCCGCGGCGTCATAGTAGTAGTATGTCGGCTGATCGGTGGCGTCCACCGAAGCCGTGCTTTGGCCCGCCGCGTCGTATTCTGAGACCGTCTCGTGGCCGACACCGTCGGTCGTCTTCACCATCCGGCCGAGAGTGTCGTAGGAGTAGTAGGTGGGGCTGGCATCGGGCGCGATACTGACGGTCAACTTCCCGGTGACGTCATACTGGCTGTAGGCCACCGCACCGGTGGGCTGGATGACCGCGGTGTTCCGCCCCAACGGGTCGTAGTGGTAGTAGGTGGGGTAGTCAGCCGGGTCGACGGTTGCGGTGGTGCGTCCCGCCGCGTCGAACAGATGATAGGTGATGTTGCGGTCGGCGTCCTCGGTGGCATATTCGCGGTTCAGCGCGTCATGGAAGTGGAACGTGGACCAGCCACGGGCATCGGTCTCCTTCACGACGCTGCTCCGAGCATCGTACTCGGCGTAGCTGACATGCCCGAGCGGATCGATCTGAGCGGTCTGCCGGTCGGCGGCGTCATACTCGTAGTAGCGGGTGCTCCCCAGCGGATCTGTTGCGCCCGTGAGCCTGTCAGCCGCGTCGTAGTGCGAGTGGGTCGTATGCCACAGTGGATCAGTGACGGCAACGCTACGGCTGGCGAGGTCATAGTTGTGGTAGGTCGTGCGGTCCAGCGGGTCGATGATCGCCACGCTCTGGCCTGCTTCGTCGTAGCGCGTGTAGGTGACCGCGCCGACGGGGTCAATGCCCTCGAAGGCCTGGTTCGCGGCGTCGTAGTTGCTGTACGACACGTTGCTGAGCTTGTCCACCGTCGCCACCATGTTGCCGACGGCGTCGTAGAGGTAGTAGTCCACGTGGCCGACGGCATCGATGGCCGCTATCTGTCGTCCGACTGAATCGTAGTCGTAGTAAGTGGGCGTTCCCGCCTCGTCCAACTCGACGGTCAGCAGCCCGGCCTCGTTGTATCCCCGCTGAGTGACGCCGCCGAGCGGGTCCGTGGCCTTTGTCTGATGCCCGCGATCACTGTACTCATAGTAGGTCGTGTGCCGCAACGGATCGGTCACTGCGACCATGTTCCCATACTGGTCGTACTCGTAGTAGGTCACATTGACGAGGGGGTCCATGACCGCACGCGCTGTGCCCCCGGCCAGGTAGTGGGTGTAGGTAACGCATCCCAACTGGTCCGCGCTCGCGATCTCGTGTCCATCAGCGTCATACTGCCAGTACTGCGTGCCGCCGAGGGGATCGACGCTCGCGATTCGGAGTCCCGTCTCACTGTAGTCGTGGTATGTGGCGTGCCTGAGCGGGTCGATCTCCGCGGTGAGCAGGTCTACGTCATACTCGTAGTAGGTCGTATGCCACAGCGGATCGGTGCGGGCGATTGTGTTCCCATACCAGTCGTAGCGGTAGTAAGTCGTTCTCAGCAGCGGATCAGTCACAGCGGTGGGACCGGATGGCGGGAGGTCCGCTCCCACTTCTCCCATGGTCTCGGGCCATAGGTAGTAGGTGACGTTCCCAAGCTGGTTCTCAACAGATATGGGATGCCTGCCACTAAGTCGTGACGTCGTCTCGCCCCACCGGGCGTCGGTGACCACCTGCCGCGGTACGTCATCCGTCCCCAGGCTGTAGTCGTAGTAGGTGGTGGCCCCGTCTGGCGCCTCGATGCTGATGACCGCGCCGTAGCTCCCTACCCAATCGTCGTAGACTATGCGCCACGCCGAGCCACTACAGTCCGCCGACTCCCCAGCGAAGCCGTCTGTGTACTCGCCGAGATACGTGAAATAGGCGATCGCGTATCCCGGGGCCAGCGTTACCTGCTCCAGATTGCGGCCGCTCCATAGGGGCTCGACCATGGCTGACGATGACCACCCGTCGTCCGGCATGTCGATGTAGGTGACGGCGCTCTGCAACCGGCTATCGGACACGCGACACAGCATTCTGCTCGCCGGCTTCGTGTTGGCGTCAATCCACACGTTGTCGCCATCGTAGGAGTAGTAGTGGACCGCGCTTGGCCCCACTACTTTGCTGATGCTGTTGTCGACCCCGTAGTGCACGTCGCCGTGGCCGAGGATGCGTTCAGTATACTGGGCGCCGCTCTGCAGCAGCACCGTGTCATATTGGGTCTCCGGGACGAAGCCGTTCTCCGAATCCTTGTAGTAGCGCCGCATCAGGCCGCTTGCGCCTCTCACTCGGGCTCTCGTGCCATACTGAGGAGGGTCTTCATTCGTCGGGTAGTCGGTGGGCCCCACCTGTATGTCACCGGGCAGCGCCGAGAATGTGGAACTCCGCTGCCAGGGAGTGACATATGTGAATCCTGTCTGTATCGCGTTCGGATCGTCCTGTGGTTTGTGGGGCAGACAGACAATCACCGCGGTGTTGCCGGACGCATCGACTTGGTCGGGTGGCAATGCCCCATCGCCACAGGGCGCACAGGAACATTCAGCACCGCCGTAGAGGGTGGGGGGCGCTATGTGCTGGTCTGCAGTAAGGTCCAGCGTGACCAGGCAAAACAAGAGGAGATCCCCCTGAGGGGGATCTTGAGCCGCGCCACAGCCATACAGACTGACACCGTACTCGAAGTGCTCATCAGCCAGATTGAGGGGCTCTGCCACTGGCCACTTCAGAGGATCAGGGCCCTCACCAGCGTCTTGTGTATGGACACCGATTGGTGGTGTCCCCTCCCATTGACAGTACCAGGCCAGGTGGTCGTAGGGACAATCGCCCGTTGCCCTTCCCTTGAACAGCAAGCCCGCGCCCGGGCGGACCATGGCGGCCATCTGATCGAGCGCGTCGGGGTTGGGTCCATTGACGATCGTGGTGTTGTTCAGGAAGACGCCTACCCATTCTACGGTGAACTCGTCATCTGGTGGCACTGTGAACTCACCTCTCCCCTCACTACCCTACGGAGTACGGATTGATCACTGGCGCTGCTTGAGCCATCGACTGAACTCGATTCTGCCCACGGCCGGATGGCCTCAGTGATTCTCGCACTGGCCATTCTTCGGCATCAATGGCCCACTGCCACCTCAACGGCCTTGCCCAATGCCTCGATCGCCAGCGCAGCACAGTGGTCTCTGCCAAGCGGCAGGCCACCGAGGGCCTCGATGAGTTCCTCGCGCGTGATCGCAAGTGCCGCGTCCACACACTTGCCGGTGGCCATCTCCGTGATGGCGCTGCCAGCAGCGATGGCCGGCGGGCAGCCGTACGTCTTGAAGCTCAGCCGTTCGATCTGATCGCCGTCCAGCTTCACCCAGATGATCATGTAGTTGCCACGCCCGGGCTCCCCCGCGCAGCCCATGCCGTCGGCATCCTCAAGCTCCCCGCAGTTGCGCGGATCGCCAAAGTGATCCATGACCTGCTGACTGTACATTGCGCGTCACCCGCTCCGAC
Organism: Candidatus Zipacnadia bacterium; assembly: GCA_029821745.1. Classification (GTDB taxonomy): domain Bacteria; phylum Armatimonadota; class Zipacnadia; order Zipacnadales; family JABUFB01; genus JALGSS01. The sequence goes on along the minus strand of JALGSS010000015.1, from coordinate 23,729 downwards.
GTCTGTGCTCACTTCGTCACCACGCCGATGGCCACCAGCCGATAGCCGAGGGACGCCCCACGCAGAGACGGCGCCTCGTCCGAATACCACGCCCGAAGCGCGGCCACCTGGTCGGGGGTGAGGCACAACGCGTCCTGCAAGAGCATGACTGTGTTGTCGAAGTCGTAGCTGGTCTCATGCACCAGCTCCAGCCCGGCTGCCTGGTATTCATCTGCCAGGCAGGTCAGCGAGTGCTCCTCCCCCCACTGCCAACGCCCTGTACGCTTGAGCTCGAACTTTGCCAGGCGATAGAGGGGATCGGCCCCGTTGGGTATCAAGGTGACCACGTGGCCACAGCACACCCGCGTCATCTCTCGGAGGATCGCCAGCCTGAGGGGCTCATCAAAGTGCTCCAGCAGCCCACCGCTGACCACAATCTCGAACTCGTTGTCGGGGAAGGGCAGAGCGGTGGCAGACGCCTGGTGCGCCTGCACCTCGTGCCCCTGGGCTGCAAGCCTCTCGCTTGAGCAGGCGACGGCTTTCTCAACGGCGTCGACGATGGTCACGACAGCACCGCGCTCGGCAAAGGCGAGAGCGATGCCGCCCTGACCCACTCCGACCTCCAGCACAGCTCTGCCGCGGACGGCGCCGCAGTGTTGCTCCACTACCTGCACCAGGTGCTTATCGTGTGGATGCACCGGTCCGTCCCGGTGGTCCATGGTCTCCCACCGATCCTGCCAGTGAGCGATGACTTGCGCCTCGGCCTCGCGCAAGGGTCGGGCTGCCTCTGACGACCCCGACACCTCCGACGCTTCGGACTGTCCCACACTATCCGTATCCAAGTTCTCGTAGTCGTGCAAGTACGCTCCCCCTCTCAGCATCTGTCATGAGGTCTGCCTGCCGCCGGGCAGGCGCACTGTCAGGTAAGCGCCCGGAGTCATACTCAATGCCCGCGGCCCTCAGACCCCACGGCAATACGTCCTCAACTCGGGTGGGAATCTGGTCGGGGGACTCGGCCCATGAGGCCGCCAGCAGCGCCTCGGAGGAGTGATCGCCGCTGACGACCCACCTGTGGCCATCCCAGTCTGTCACGTAGAGGCGATGGCCATCCACAGTGATGGTGTCCACCGTCTCGTGCTCGTGCTTCAGGCGCATCCCGTGGTCGGAGACGGCCACGACCCGCTCCGGCGACAGGCGCTCAATCAGGCTCCCCAACATCTGATCCGCGAGACGGTAGGCCTCGGCCACTCGCTCGGGTATCGCGAACATGTGGTGCTGAATCGAGTCCAGGAAGTGCCAGTAGGCCATCAGCACATCTGGCTCATGGTAGTCAAGCAGGGCCGACAGGTTGCGGTAGCTCACCTGGGCCCTGTCGATGAACTCCTGGAAGATCAGGCCGGTCTTCTCCCGCACGACGTCCACGGATATGGTGTCGACGTCGTAGTCGTAGCTGCAGTAGGGGTCCGGGTATCTCTCAAGCCTATCCGCCAACCGCGGCGGATAGACTGCCTGCGGGTAGATCATGTCTCCCGATGTCATCCAACCGGCCAGCGCACGGGGCGGGTGGGTGGTCACGGGCAGGTTCAGCAACCCCACCGTGAGCCCGGCCTTGTTGAGTGCGACGTCGGGCAGCGTCGCGGTCGCGACGTCACCCGCGCTCCACAGCTCCCCCGTGCCGTTCTTGGTCAGGCCACGCACCTTGTGCTCCCCGTAGGCCACCCCGGTCGCGATACTTGTCCATATCGGCGGCGTGCAGGCCGAGTCGGTGAGGTGTATCCTGGCGAACGTGCCATCGCGGGCCAGCCGTGCCAAGGTGGGCAGCTCGTCACCCAGCCGAGCTACCACCTCAGGACACATCGCATCGAAGCCGGCGACCAGGAGCTTCATTATTCCTCCGTCCCTCCCTCACCACTGAGCTCCTCGTCGGCCTCGTCAGGGAGGGGTGGGCGGGACACGCCACACGCAGCGACAAGACGCTCCGCCGCGGCCGCCCACGTGCGATCTGCCAGGAACTCCCGCAACGTGTCCCGGTCAATCGTCTCACAGGCGGCCTGCTCGATGATCTCAGGCCATTGGCTGGCACTGTCGCTCAGGTGAACATAGGGGAAGTCTGCGATCTCGGGCAGCGTCGTGCTGACGACCGGCTTGCCGCGCGCAAGGTAGTCGTAGACCTTCAGTGGATGCACGCAGCGCGTGATCTCGTCCACGACGAAGGGGATGATGGCCACATCGAAGGCGTCGATATACGCGTGCACGCTCTCATGTGGCACCTCCGAAACGAAGTGCACGTTGTCCAGGTGTGCCAACTCGCGTGCCGCGCCACCACGGTAGCTGCACATCCCCGCGTCGCCGCCAACAAGCCATATCTGCCACCCGGGTCGCGCCTGCGCCACGCTCAGCACCGTGTCCCAGTCAAGCCAACTGCCCCAGATGCTGCCAACGTATCCGACAGTCAGTTCGCCCCTGGGCAGGTCCGATGGCGCCGGCACCGCTTCCCTGTGCAGCATCTCGGGGTCGAGGGAATTGATGATCGTGGTCGGCCTGTCGGCAAGCTCGAATCTGCTGACCAGCTCGCCCGCAAGTGTATGCGCCGAAGCCGTGACGACGTCAGCCTCGGTGCAGATATCAGCCTCAACGCTGCCGTAATAGCCCGCCGCATCCCCCTGGTCCGTCTGACCCGCCGCGAAGGGCCCCCAGTTGTCAATGCAGTCATAGGCCACCACGGCACCGAGACGCTTGAGCGCGCGCATGTGCAGCAACGACAGTGCAGTGTAGTCACAGTTAACGGCCACAGTTGGCCGCGTCAGACCGAGATGCTGCCGTAGCGCGTCCGTGAGGCGCACCTCTTCGTGCAGGTCAAAGGAGGTGCGTGTGCGATCCACACCGGCCAGCAGTGCCGAAGCTGAGATCACCTGGCATCGCGCCGGCACGCCATCGGGATCAGCCGCATCGGCGAACTGCTCGACGAAGGTCACGTGCCAGCCGGACGCCGCAAGCGCTTCGGCCAGCTTGCGTGGCCGCTGACCACCCCCGGATGTGCCCCACCGGCTGCCGCTGAGGACAACTGCCCCGGGGCGTTCCTTCGCCCGGACGCCCTCGCGGATCAACTCCTCGTAACGTGCCGCCACACGAGATGAGTCGAAGTGCTCATCAGCGTGACGCGCTGCCGCTGCCGACATCTCGTCATAGGTCTCATCTGAGTCCAGGAGCAGATTGATGAAGGCGACGTACTTCGCCGCGTCGGTGCCGTCGATGAGATAGCCGGTGGAGCCCTGCACTACCACCTCAGGCGTCCCGCCGATGTCCCGACTGACGACCGGCATGCCCGAGGCCATGGCTTCCGCGAGCACCATCCCGAAGGCCTCCATGTCCGACGTGAGCACCAGCATGCCCCTGCTCTCACGGGCGTTGGCGTATAGCTGGGGCATGTCCTGGTAGGGCAGATCAGGAACCCAGACAAGCCGGTCGCCCAGCTCGGACGAGGTGATTTCCCGCTCCAGCGAGGCCGTGGCAGATGCATCAGCCTGACCCACAATCCAGAACACCACGTCATCGCGCTGCTCGGCCAGCAGACGGGCGATCTGCACGAACAGCTTCCAGTTCTTCTCAGGACTGATCCTCCCGACCCAGAGAATGAGGCGCTTGCCCTCTGGAACCGGACGGGCCGCAACCGGAGCGGTCGCCCGCAGCTTCCCGGCTGGAAGTAGATTGGGGACGACCTCAACGTCCAGATCGGAGTCAACGCCAAGTGCCTGGGCGCGCTCCACCACATCCTCCGACACCGCCATCAGAACGTCAGGCGTACGCGCGATCGACTCAAGCCACAGGTCCACGTTGCCATGGCAGCTGCTCAGGATCGGCCCCCCGAAACCCACCTCCTCGGACGCCTGATACACCAGTGGGGCTCCCGCCTCGTGAATTGCGTGAAACCGGCCACTGGCTATCATCTCCGACAGCTCTCCGAATGCCTACCAGGACCCGAGCGATCCCAGCAGATGCGTCGGGCACACCCCCTCGAAGGTGCTCAAAGCTCCCTTGTCCAGTTGGAAGCACACCTCTGACGCGATGTCTCGCTCAGCCAGCGCCTCGATGAGGTTGCGCAGCACCGTCTCGACCCCGCCATAGGAGCAGTGCCGGTAGACATGCAGCACCCTCAACTGCCCCGGCCAGGACCGGTACTTCGCGTCGAACACCTCACGCATGCGGGTGAGCAGGGGCGCATAGCCATCCCCGTGGATTATCCTCTTCGTCAGTTGCTCACCATGCGACCGGTAGCTGTACAACACCTCGGGCACATAGACGAAAGGCTTACGCATCATCAGGTCAAGCCACATCAAGGTATCCTGCACACCCGATACCCGATCATCGAAGGCAACATTGCCCATCCGCAGCAGGTCGGACCGGAACATGAAGGACGCACCGATGGTCTTGCCGTCGTCGTAGACATCCTCGAAGCTCACCTCTCCCCATCCCGCGCGGCCCCGGCGGCGACCCATCATCTGGAAATCGGAGTAAGACAGCCCGGCTTCTGGGTTCTCGGCAAGCACCTGCAGCAGCCGCTGCACCTGGTTGCCATGCATCACGTTGTCCGAGGACGTCCAGGTGCAGTAGTGGCCACGCACTCGCGCGAAGCCGTCGTTGTAGGCGGCGCACATCCCGCGATTCTCCCGGTAGCCAACCACCTCAAGCCGAGGGTCGTCATACTGGGCCAGGATGTCGGCGGTGTCGTCGGTGCTGCCGTCATCGACCACGATCACCTGCAGGCGCTCGTAGGTCTGGGCCAGCGCGCTGTCAACTGCGGCTGCCAGATACTCGGCCTGGTTGTACGTTCCCATCACGACGCTCACCAGAGGCTGCTCACCTGTCTCGGTCAGCACCCCAAACGATGTCTCTTCATCGGCAGATTGGCCCAGGAACGCTTTGCTCGCGGCGGCCTCCACCTCGGCAGTGCGCTGCAGCAGCAATTCCTCGCGTACAGCACCGGCGGCCGTCGGCAACGCCGTCGGCCATCGCGCTGCCAGCCCGTTCCCCCAGACCGCTTCAGGACCGGACGGGTCGGCGGCAGGTTGCGCCGCCGCCGATGAGAGGGCGCTTCCCCGTGATCGCGTCACATACCCAACGTGGCGGATGCGCGGCGAGGACAGCACTTCCGTGTCAAAGCCCAGCGCCTGCATGCGCCAGCACAGGTCGGCCAGCTCACAATACTCGCCCCCGGCCCCGCCACCCAGCCCGCCCGCCGCGCCCAGAATGTCCCGGCGCATCGCCGCGCCATCAAAACCCAGGAAAGCCCCGGGCTCCATGCTGACCGCACGCACCACGCCATCCCGGCCCACCTTCCAGATGCTCGTCCCCACCACACCCGCACCCCGGTCCAGTGCCGCGATGTACTCCCTCTCCCAGTCGGGCTCGACGAACTGGTCGTTGTGCAGGAAACACAGCACCTCCCCCGCGGCTACGCTCGCGCCCGCATGCACAGCCTGTGCGCTGGTGCCCACTCCCCGCAGGAACACTCCGCGCACATCCCCCTGGGCCTTCACCCATGACAGCGTGTCGATGTTGGACTCCCGGTCAACCACAATCAACTCGTAGCCAACCCTCGTGTGCTCGCGTAGCGCTCCTATGCAGCGCAGCGTGCTCTCGACGTGGTCCTCGGTCAGGTTGTGGGTCGTCACAATGATTGACCACAGTGCCCCGTCGCAGCTCTTGCGCGGAGGACGCGGGCGGATGACCGCCCTGGGCGGCGCCTCCCCGGACAAACGGCGAAGCGCCTCCTGTGTGATCAGGCTTGGGGAGATGCTGCCCGGCGCACCAGACATGTCCGAATACACAGCCGTGAACTCATCAAACTGCGGAGGGATCAGATCGAGGTGGCGGAAGCCCAGGAACAGACCCACAAAGGGCGTCTCGGACTGCACCGCCGCGTAGCACGTCTCGTCAACACAGACCGCCAGATCGCACTCACCCACCTCCCAGCACATCTCCTCGACCGTCAGTTGCCCGGTCAGGTCAACCAGAGCCGGTGTCTCTGACAGCTCCATCGCTTCCTGCCCGAGCACCACCACCTCATTGCCGTTGGCGGCCGTCAACCCGCCGATCAGGTAAGGCATGCGACGCACCCGCCACTGGGCTCCGATTCCCCGAGGCTGACACAGCAACGCAATGCGAGCCATTCGTTTCCCTCCGTAGTGGTGCAGTGAAGGCGCGGGAGTGGTGAGATGGCTACTTGGGCACGGGTATCACGTTTGGCATCGTCTGTCTTGGTGCGACCGCCTCCGGTAAGCGCTACGGCTTCCGCCCTACTACGTAGGCGCGCCTCGCCAGCGTGTGGTGGGTCTGCACATCAACCAGACCCGCCTCATGCATCGTCTCCCACAGCAGGTCCCCCTGGTTCGCGACCACGCTCCACGTCTCGCCCGGCTTCCACTGCTCGCGCACCGTCGTCTGGCAATCGGCATCGACAGGCACGTCTGCGCTGACCCAGCCACCGGGAGCTACGACCTCTGCCATGTAGCGCAGCACGGCAGCCGCACGCACCGGCGGAAGATGGATGAACACCGAGACGGCCAGCGCGAGGTCGAACTCCCCTCTCAGAGACTGCAGATGATCTCGATCATCGACGCTGTGGCAAAACTCGTAGCCCGGGTAACCATGTAGACGCCCCCGAGCCAGCGCGACTGCCAGCCGCGATGTGTCGATGCCCACGTATCGCGAAGGCGCGCTGCCAAGCTGCAGCCGCGCCAGGCGCCCGAGCCCGCACCCTATCTCCAGCACCCGCAGATCGGCCATTTCCTCAACGGGAATCCCCGGCAGGTTCTCCTCGCGGAACTGCTCGAGCACGGGGCCCTCCCGACGACAGGGCTTGAAGAAGTCCGGCCCCCAGTCCGAGGGGCGTCGAGCCCCGGACAGATCCTCCAGCCACAACTCGTCCCAGCGCTGGACCTCCTCCCCGGTGATTGTCAAACCTAAGCAGTCAAGCATCTTCCCGTCCTCACTCATCGGTGCCAGGGCCTCAGCGATGAGCTGGTAGATGTCGTTGTGGGTTGGCGCACCGCCGACTGCCTTCGCTCAGAAGGTCGACACAAGTACCCTTTCCCCGCTGGGAACTGGCTGCCGGTAGACCCGGAAGGCTTCGTCATGGCTCACCGCCGTGCGTTGGAAGTAGATGAATTCGTTTGTGCTGCCCGGAATCCATTGTGGCGCAGAACCATCATTCGCTAGTAGTGACAGCTCTCTCATCCTCAAGTCGAAGCACCACAGTCGCCCGTCTACGTCCGGCAGTACCAGCCGTGAACCATCCGGCGAGACCGCATACTGTGAAGACACGGCCAGCTCAACGCCTATGGGCACCGGTGATTGATCAAGAGTCTCGGAGTTCAGCATCCACAACTCGTTCTCGCCGGCGGGTGTCGACCTGTAGTAGAACAAGCGGCTGCCATCCGCGGAGAGTTCAGGGGTCCTCAGAGATGAACCGGATGGCGCTTGGGCAACGATGTTGATCTTCCCGGTATCGACGTCCGCGCGAGCGATGATGTTGGGGGGCAGATGGCCGCTCTGACGGCCGCTGAAGTACACCTGCCGGCTCTCCGGTCCCCAAGACACCGACTCGAGGGCGATGTATGACCAGTAGACGAGTTCGCGCTCTGGAACGCCGCTCAATGGAGCCACCATGAGCGAATCCCCGCGCGCGTCCATTCCGACCAGGCACAGTGAGTCGCCAGCGGGAGCCCACCTGATGCGCACGACGTCCGAGGCCCACGGCAGACGCTGAGAAGACTGGCTATCCAGATCATGGATTCGCGCCTCAAGCGTGCCGCCTATCCGACCCAGGTACGCAATGCGGTGCCCGGTAGGCGACCAGTCACAGACCCATCCCTTGTCGATTTCCCTGGAGGCCCCATCGTGCATATCGATCAACAAAAGCGCGGGCGGCTTGCCCGGACGCTGGTGATAGAACACGGTGACCGCAAGATAGAGCCCGTCAGGACTCACCCTCTGTCGTCTGCCGACGCCCAAATGCCTTGCGGTACCGTTCGGTATGACATCGCCCAAGGGCGGCAGACTGTTCTGTGGCTTCGAGCGACGCTCACACCCTCCCACGCAAACCGCCAAACATGCAAGCAGCAGGGCTGACGAAACACACGACAGGCGAGCCATCAATCGCACCCAACTCATCTCCTACGGCACCGGCGCTGGAAGCGGAATCATTGCGGTGCCGCATCGTGTCCCTCGTGGATCAAAGCCGGCCTCGCAGCAGTTACTCTGGCACTCTGGGACGCTGAATCGATACCGGCGCCGACACACTTCGGCACATGCTTGCATCCAGAGGCTCCCATCCCAGACACTAACCGGGCAGTTAGTGAGAAACGCTTCGGGGTCTTCCATCGCTGTTTTTGCACTGCATGGTTTGGGGGGCGTCGGCGTGGCACGTGGCGGGTGCTGGATCGGCGGGTTGGGCGGCGGCTGCTGTCTGGGTGGACAACCGGGCAGCGTGATGATGAGGCAAACTGCGATGCCGCAGATGATGATCTGGAACCATTGACCAGAGGGATCGACCCGCACAACAGAGCTGTTCCCAACATAGCTGTAGCGGTCGAGGTCAAGGGGCGCGCTCGGCCTGCCGCACCGCGGCTTGACAGCACCCAGACCCAGAACTGGCTCAGTCACCTCGCCAACTGAGTACCAGGGAACTCCCGCATCAACGCCCAAGCCCGCGAATGACTCAGCTATTCGCGCCGGATCAACCGTCGTGAATCTCCCCACCTCCTGCGCGTAGTCGCGGAAGCCGAGGTGATACAGGCTCGCGTTCGGCATCCGGTAGTAACGCTGCTGCCCCACGTAGGTGTGTGGGTTGACCGTGCTTCCGGTGCGGGCGAGTTGCATGCCCCAGGCGTCATGGCGATACGTGTCGGTCACGGACTCAGCCGCGTTCGTCAGGGCCACCGTCGTCCCCAGGTGGTTGTAGTGGTAGAAGCTGCTGTCGCCGTTGGCCACGCCACCGCCCACGTCCCGCCGCATCGCCTCCAGGCCGTTGCCCATGGTGTATTGCACCTGGGTCTCGCCTTCCTCGTCGCGCTCCATCTGCAGCTTCAGCATGTCCGGGCCCTGGTAGATGAACTCCAAGTAGCCGTCCACCGTCCGCTCGCTCCGGCGCTTCCCGTCCGCGTCGTAGGTGTAGTAGCTGTGCGTGTCGTCGGGGAAGTCAACCCGCGTCATCAGGTTCTCGGTGTCGTACTGGTAGTAGGTGGTGCCCGCGGGTGCCTGCTTGGCGGTGGTGTTGCCGCAGCCGTCGTAGTGATAGTACGTGGTCGCCGCGCCGGTCGCCTCCGTCAGCATCTGGTTGGCGGCGTTGTAGGTGTAGTAGGTGGGCGTGCCGTCGGCCACCTTCACCGTGCGATTGTGCGCACCGTCGTACTCATACGCGAAGGCATACTCGACCTGGGTCTGATCGTCGACCTGCGTCTCGGCGGTAAGCTGGTAGGTCTTGTCGTACTCGTAGTACGTCGCCGACCCGTCCTCGCGCTCGATCTTGATCGGGTTGCCAACCTTGTCGTATTCGTACTGCAGTTCGGCAAGCTGGGTCATATCGCTTTCGCGGTGGTCGATCTTCGTCACCCGGTCCTTGACGTCGTATTCGTAGTAGGTCAGGCAGCCATTGCCCAGCGTGCGCTTGCCCACCTGATCGCAGTCCAGATACTCGTAGTAGGTCACCTCGCCGAAGGGGTTCTTCACCGAGGTCATCCGGTCGGCGAGGTCGTACGTGTAGTACGTCAACCCGAGGTCGTCGTCCCTCACGCAGGTGACGTTGCTGGCCTGATCGTAGTAGAAGGTGTTGCGATGGGCCATCAGTTCCCCTCCTCGTTGGTGATGCGGTTGAGCGCATCGTACGACCAGTACGTCGTCTCCGACCCGTCCTCCATCATGGTCCGGTTGCCCGTGGCGCGGACAGATCGACCACAAGAGAGGAGCTGCCGTCCTTTGGGTCGATGCGGAGCAGTTGCGGCCCGACCCCGAGGACGAAGGCATCCCCCCCGGGCAGCCACGCGATCGGCGGTCGCCCATACTCATGCTGCCACTCCTCAAATGGCAGGCGTAGCAACCGTTCGGTTCCGGTGTGCCAGAGCCACAGGGAGTTTCTCCCAACGCAGAGGAGCCGATCACCACTGGGTGACCAAGTGCTCGACACGATGGTGTCAGGTGGGCCAGCGATCACGGTCGGCCCCCCACCTCGCTGCCACTCATACACCAATAGCTCACGAGGAGAGTCCTCGCCCGAGCGGCGGCGCATCGCGAGCTTCTCCCCATCCGCAGACACGTCGTCCAACATGGCCACGTGCCAGTCAACGGGCACGACCTCCTCCAAGCGATCTGTGACGCTTCGGACCACGGAGACGGTCCAATCATATCCATCCTGTCGCGGGTGTGCGTATCTCAGGAAGATCAAGTATCCCTCCCCCTGCCATGGCCGCAGGGCCATGAGTTGAGCACGAGCGGTTCCTGGTATCTCGGTCGCCCGGCCGCTCTCGAAGTCCACGCGGAACAGGGCCCGGTCGACGGGGCCACTGGCACGTGGTAGTCCGAGACAGACCAATTCCGTACCATCGGGCGACCAGGCACCGTCAACGAAATCGAGAGCAGGCGTGGCTATCTCCCTGAAGCCCTGCTTGTCCACTGCCCAGGCGAACAGCCCGCCCAACTCGGGATGCCACCATACGTGCCGGTTCACCAGGAGCACTCCCGCTTGCGGGTGCCACACCAAGGGCCGGTCTAATACGTCTGTGCTTTCCGAGAAGTAGGCTGTACTGCGCTCCTTCAGGTCAAGGACGACCATCTGGTTGCCTACGAGCGAACCGGACCGATCATTCAGGCAGGTGAAGAACGCCAGGTATCGGCCGTCCTGCGATACGTGTATCCGGCCTGTGATAGTGACTGCGGGGCGTCCACCAGATTCGCGAACGCACGAGCCTAGTGGCGCCTGGAACACTACTGCGAGGACCGTCAGCAGCACTGCTCTGCGCCGATGCAGGGGACTCATGATGGGAGTCCCAATCTGGGGAGAAATGTGGCCCTCTGGCAGACGGTCGCGAAATCCGATGCAGCGCTGTGTTCCTCCTGCTGACGCCGCGCCGTTGGCACCAACTGGGAAGAGAACTCCCCAGGATCGGCCTTTGGCGGACCCGGCGGGGTCATGTCGCATCCCGCCGCGCACTCCTTCGCGTCATTCTGGTCGTTCGGGAACAGATCCCAGCACTTGAACATGCAGTCTTGTGGATTGTCAACAGCGAGGTCCCAAGCGGGTTGGCACTTCTCGTAGAACTCCTCGCGCCCCTCCTCGTGCACGCTGTAACACCGACGGGCGAGCCACTCCAAGAACATCTGATACCCACTCGTGACGCCGGCCGCGGCGACCATTGCGCACAGTACGCCCTTCAGGGATGCCGGCAAACTTCGCACCCACCCCCCAATGCCCTGAAGCCCAGAAGGATCGCTGAGGTCGACTGGGTTGCCATCAACATACGCGAACCAGTTCGTTCCATGCCGCGCCGGGTCCACTGTCCAGAACCTCCCCACCCCCTGCGCGTAGTCGCGGAAACCAAGGTGATAGAGGTCCGCGTTCGGCATGCGATAGTAGCGCTGCCTGCCGACGTAGGTGTGCGGGTTCACCGTGCTCCCGGTGCTGGCCAGCCGCACGCCCCAGGCGTCGTGGCGATACGTGTCGGTCACGGACTCCGCCGCGTTCGTCAGCGCCACCGTCGTGCCGAGGTGGTTGTAGTGGTAGAAGCTGCTGTCGCCGTTGGCCATGCCACTTCCCGCGTCTCGGCGCATTGCTTCAAGCCCGGCACCCACGGTGTACTGCACCTTCGTGTCCCCGGCCTCGTCGCGCTCCATCTGCAACTTCAGCATGTCCGGGCCCTGGTAGATGAACTCCGAGTAGCCCTCCGCCGTCCGCTGGCTCACCCGCTTCCCGTCCGCATCGTACGTGTAGTAGCTGTGAGTGTCGTCGGGGAAGTCAACCCGCGTCATCAGGTTTTCGGTGTCGTACTGGTAGTAGGTGGTGCCCGCGGGTGCCTGCTTGGCGGTGGTGTTGCCGCACCCGTCGTAGTGGTAGTAGGTCGTCGCCGCACCGGTGGCCTCGGTCAGCATCTGGTTGGCGGCGTTGTACGTGTAGTAGGTGGGCGTGGCATCGTCCACCTTCACCGTGCGGTTGTGCGCCCCGTCGTACTCATACGCGAAGGCATACTCGACCTGGGTCTGATCGTCGACCTGCGTCTCGGCGGTGAGCTGATAGGTCTTGTCGTACTCGTAGTAGGTCGCCGACCCGTCCTCGCGCTCGATCTTGATCGGGTTGCCAACCTTGTCGTATTCGTACTGCAGCTCCGCGAGCTGCGTCGTGTCGCTGGCCCGGTGGTCGATCTTCGTGACCCGGTCCTTGACGTCGTACTCGTAGTAGGTCAGGCAGCCGTTTCCCAGCGTGCGCTTGCCTACCTGATCGCAGTCCAGATATTCGTAGTAGGTCACTTCGCCAAAGGGGTTCTTCACCGAGGTCGCGCGGTTGAGCAGGTCGTACGTGTAATAGGTCAGCCCGAGGTCGTCGTCCCTCACGCAGGTGACGTTGCTCGCCTGATCGTAGTAGAAGGTGTTGCGATGGGCCATCAGTCCCCCTCCTCATTGGTGATGCGGCTCAGCGCATCATACGACCAGTATGTCGTCCCCGACCCGTCCTGCATCATGGTCCGGTTGCCAGCCGCGTCGTGGGCGAAGTAGGCCGGGCCGGTGTCAGGCTCCAGTCGATCGATCATCCGCCCGGCGGCGTCGTAGCTGTAGTAGCTGAGTTTGAGTTGCCCGTCGATGCGTACGCTGCGCCGACCGGCGTCGTCGTAGCTGTAGTAGGTGGTGTCGCCGATGCCGGTCTGCTCGACGGTCAGCGCGCCGGTCGGGTCATACTCGAAGTAGACCGGGTTGTCGTCGCCGTCGACGACAACGGTGCGCTGGCCCGCGAGATCATACTGATACTCGACGGTCTCGTCCTCGGCGTCGATGGTCGAAATGAGTTGGCCGGCGGCATCGTAGTCGTAGTAGGTGGTGTCGTCCTCGGCATCGGTGGTGGCTATGCGGTTGCCCGCGGCGTCATACTCGGTCTCGTATTCGTCGCCGGCCGGGTCGATGACCTCAGTCTGGCGGCCCAGAATGTCGTAGTTGTAGTACGTGATCTTGCCGCAGGACATGACGGTGGCCGTGGTCCGGCCCACCGCATCGTAGTGAGTGTAGCTGACCTTCCCCGCCGGCCCGATCTGGGTGACCATTCGACCGGCATCGTCGTAGAGCATATAGGTGACGCCATCGCGCGACCCGATATGGGCAGCCGTCTGGCTGGCCGCGTCAAAGAGGTAATAGTTGACGTTGCGGTCGGCGTCCTCGGTGGCGTACTCCCGGCGCAGACAGTCGTAGAAGTGCAGCGTGGACCAGCCGCGCGGGTCCTTCTGCTCGACCACTTGCCCACGAGAGTCGTAGCGCATGTAGGACACGTTCCCCAGCGGGTCCATCACCGACGTCTCCTGGTTGGCGGCGTCATACTCGTAGTAGCTGGCGTTGCGCAACGGATCGAGCGTCGTGACCAGCCGCCTGGCGGCGTCATACTCGTAATAGGTGGTGTTTCCCAGCGGGTTGGTGACCGCCGCGCTCCCGCCGGCCAGGTCGTAGTCGTAGGAGGTGGTGTGCTCCAGGGGATTGGTGGTGGAAGTGCGCTGGCTGGCGGCATCATAGCGGATGTAGGTCACCGCTCCCAGCGGGTTGATGGTCTCGAACATGCGGTTGGCCGCGTCGTAGTTGCTGTAGGTGACCCCACCGCGCCGATCTATCGTCCCCACCATGTTCCCGTTGTTGTCGTACAGATAGTATTCCACGTAGCCGACGGCATCAACCAGGGCCGTCTGGCGGCTCATCGAATCGTAGTGGTAATAAGTGGGCACGTCCTCCTGATTCAGCTCAACGGTCATCAGACGGCTTTCGCTATAGCCGCGCTCTATGTCATTGCCCAGCGGGTCGGTCATCTTGGTCATACGGCTGCGCGCGTCGTACTCGTAGTAAGTCACGCGCCGCAGCGGGTCCTCGACGGATATGGTGTTCCCGTACTGATCGCTCTCGTAGTAGGTGATGCCCAGGAGGGCGTCGGTCACCGCACGGACCATGCCGTAGTTGAGGTACTCGGTGTAGGTCACGCATCCGGCCATGTCTGTGTGCGCGATCTCATAGCCGTAGCAGTCATACTGCCAGTATTGGACCTCCCCGAGCTGATTGAGGTGTGAGACCATCTGCCCGTAGCAGTCATAGTCATAGTACTGCGTGTGCCACAGGGGGTCGGTGGCCGCGATCACCGGGTAGATGTGCTCGGGGTGGTATTGGTAGTAGTTGACGTTCCGCAGCGGGTCGATGGCCACGATCATGTTGCCGTAGCCATCATATTCGTAGTAAGAAGTACGGCACAGCGGATCGGTCGCCGCTATCGGCCCATACGGGGGGAGATCCGTCCGCGGCGGATCCTCCGTCTCCGGCCACAGGTAGTAGGTGACGTTTCCGAGCTGATCCGTGTCAGAGGCCAGCCGGGCGCTCTCGAACACGCGCGTCTTCTCGCCACCCCGCCCGTCAGTTTCCTCGCGGGTCAGCGAGTAGTCACTCGTGTAACTGTCCTCATACTCCGTGGCAGTGCTGTCTGCGTGCTCGATCTTCACGACGGTGCCGTAGCCCACTGGGTCACTCATCCTCTCCGTAGCGCAGGGCCGTTGTCCGGCCGCCACAATCCTCGACGGACGCAAGGGGTCCACTCGGGTAGTATGAGAAAGTCGTGGTCGCGCCACCAGGCGCGGTGGCGATCTCGGTAACATGGTCGCCGGCCCAGGATACGCCCACTTCGGAGACGGCCGTCCAGCCTGAGTCCGGGAGGGACACGTATTCCGTGACGTTCGTGACATTGTCGCCTGACATGCCGCACTGCACCTTTGTCGCAGGCAGAGTGTTGGCCTCGATCGTCACAACACCCACGTCTCGCGTGTATCGGTGGACCGTACCTGCGCGCTCCACGCTCTCGATCGTCCCGTCTGACGCGTAGCATACCGAGGCATCGCCGATCCTCTCACGATACCCAGAGCCATGCTTCTCGAGCACGGTGGCGTGGCCGCCCATTGCGGCAAATGGTCCATCGCTAGAGTCACTGGCGTAACGCCTGACGGTGCCATCAGTCGCCGGGACGGCCGCTACCCATGCGTCACGGGGGGTGTCCTCGTTCGTCGTCCCATTCTGCACAATGCTTAGGTCACCGGGTAGTGCACCGAACACCCACCTGTCCTCATCAGGACTGTAGGTGAGCGTGGGCACGATGGACCGCGCACTGGTGGCCCTGACCACTCTGTGCCGAAGGCTGACGTGCTGCGTCGGCATAGCCGCGATTGGGCCCGAATCGAGCAGGCACTCGTCTTGCGGCTCAGACGGACACGTGTTGTCTGGGCAGTCGATGAGTGCCCCGGGGGCGAAGGTCGGCGGCTCGGGACAGGGACGGGGGCCTTTGACCTCGAGCGTGAATGGGAATGAGAGAACCAACTCACAGTTGCCCCAGCCCGGGCCCTGACTCTCGCTCTCGGTGGCCCACAGCTCTACCGAGAAGCCACCGCCATCCCAATCACACGGAAACGTGGGGCAGGTCCACGTGAAGGGGCCGGGATCGTCGCCATCCACATACACGAGACACTCATACACGTGCGCGGTGGTTGCCTCATATAGCCACCACCACCAGCCGTTGTAAGGCCCACCCGGGCCTTCGTCCAACTCGACCGATCCCTTGAACGTCAGAGTATCGCCGGCCGACACCGTGGGGCATTTCATCTGCCCCGTGACCGAGTCGACGCCGGCGATGGGCGTGTTGCTGGGCTCACGGAAGTCACCCACTGGCTCGCCGCTCACGACTGTAAAGGACATCGATGTACCTCCTCCTTGTCATTCACCAGAAGACAGTTGCCGCGTGCTTGTGCAGCGCTGAGCGATCCACCACGGAGATGCCCGGACCTCGGTGCACAAGGCCAAGTTCGCTGCCCCCCGCAGGCCCCGTCTGCGCTGAACGGCCACTCGATCAACACCTCCTCGTCATCGCCGACGGAGCAGCGACAACTGACCCCGCCTGCCTGCTCGATCCCATCGCACTGCGGCCGACAGCTCTGTCCCGCCTTGAGGCGAAGTCAGCCACTATCTTCGCGACGCGCGGCACACACATGTTCACGCACGCACCGATACACGGTTCAGTTGACCTTCCGGGCCGGATCGGCGACCTGCCTGACGGCCTCCGTCCATGGGTATGGCTCCGGGGCAAGATCCAGCCAGGCCAGGACTCCCTGAACAACGCTCTCCGGGTCTCGCGAGAGCTCCCCGAGCTCGACCCAACAAGCGTCGGGGATATCCTCAGCGCTGGCGCAGGAGGCGGAGACCATCTTGTGCAATTCCTCGTCGGTCTTCCCAGCCAGCCACGGCCAGTCACAACCTCTGATCGACGCAATGACTTCGGCCGGGCCCCGGTCCATCACCACGAATCTACACCCCGGGAACAGACTCCTCAGTTGGCCCCAACTCTCGACGTATGAGGGAGACTTGTCGCCGAACCACTGGACGGGTTCTCGCAGAGATCGAAGAGCGCCGCAACAGGCACGAGCACACTCAATCGCACAAGTCTCGCCTGCCGCAGGTCGGTTCTCGTGGCTCGAGCGGGCTGGCGCGAGTTGAGCCGCTACGTCTGATAGATGGCGGCCCGGTTGCTGCTCATAGCCAGGCCTGAAGATACCTGTAAGCGCGAGTGGGAAGAGCGTCTCGCAGAAGAGGTGCACCTGCGGATGCAGGTTGAGAAGCCATGTCATGAGGGTGGTGCCCGTCCTGGGCGCCGTCCCCGTGACGAACAGCCAACCGGATTGTCTCCCGCCCTCTCGGGCAGTCGCAGGTGCGCTCTCGGATGACACTTGAAGCACCTCTCACTGCATGCTCAGAGCAGATGGCCTATTGATCCAGCAACACCGATGCAGCTCGACGCAGGACATTCTCCCTCGCGCTTCCCACCAGAACCGGCGCTGTGCTCGTGACGGTTCTGCCGTGGTAGCGATAGACGTAGAGCACGTCCGCCAGCGCCAGCACAGGATACCGGCGCGCGATTCTCAGCCACATGTCGTAGTCCTCAGCCCCGAAGCAGGTCGGGTCGTACGGGCCGATCTCCTCGGCGACCGTCTGCCTGTACATGAAGCACGGTCCAACGGTGTTCTCTCCGCCAAGGAGCCTATCCAGGTCGAACGGCTCCTTGACCGATACCCCCTCACTGTCCCCAACGAAGTAATGGCTGGCGTAGACCAGCCCAACGCCTGGACGCTCATCGAGAGCGCGGGCCAGTGTCGCCAGGCAGGTCGGCAGCATCCAGTTGTCCGCCGACGTCCACGTCCAGTGGTGACCGGTTGCCCGCATGAAGCCTTCGTTGAGCGCCGTCGGGATCTTTCGGTTCTCGCCCAGAGCGATGACGGTCATCCGCGCGTCGTCATAGCGCTCCAGCCGCTGCAGCGTGTCGTCAGTTGAGCCGTCGTCAACGATGATAAGCTCCAGGTCGGTCAGCGTCTGCTCAAGCACACTGTCGATGGATTGCTCGATGAAGTCGCCGTGGTTGTAGGTGGGAAGTATCACCGAGACTCTCGGGGCCATCTCAGTTCACCACCCGCTCATACGTCTGCACCGTTCGACGTGCCACGTCGTCCCAGCCATAGCGACCGACGGCGATTTCCTGCCCTCGCGCCGCCATCTGCGCGGCGCGCGCCGGGCTGTGGAGCAGATGCAGGATGGCTCGCGCCAGCGTCATAGGGTCGTTCGGCGGGGCGGGCAGGGCGCACTCGCCGTCGTTGGCCATGATCTCGCTCAGCCCGCCGGTGTCGGAGGCAATGACCGGTGTGCCACACACCATCGCCTCCGCCGCCACCATGCCGAAGGGCTCGTAGAGACTGGGCACCACGACCACGTCCGCAGCCCTGTAGAACGTCGCCAGCACCTTGCCGCCCAGATAGCCGATGAACCGAGCCCTCTCCCGGAGGTCAAGCTCTGCGGCCCTTTGCTGCAGAGCGTGCCGCATCTGCCCGTCGCCGGCGAAGGCGAACCGGACGCCCGGCTCAAGTCCGAGCACATGTGGGATGGCCTCAAGCAGGACGTGGGGGCCCTTCATGTGGGCGAGGCGTCCCACGAAAGCAACCAGTGGCTGGTCCGGCGAGCCGAACAGACCCTTGAACAACCGGATGTCCGTGTCTGTCACGAAGCTCTCTGGGCGTACGCCGCAGCCCACAACCGAGACCTTCCCCTCGGGCACGTCGTAGGCCCCAATCAGTTCCTGGCGGATGAATTCGCTGTTGGCGAGGACGGCATCGGCCTGCTCGCACACCCAACGCTCCATCTGGGCGATGTACTGCTCCTCGTCTCCGAGCTCCTCTTGCTTGCGGCCGAGGACGGTGTCGTGCATGGTGACTACCAATGGGATCTGGAGCAGGTCTCTGAGGGACTTCGCGGCGCTTGCGGCGAGCCAGTCGTGGATATGCAGCACATCGAAGCCGCCGTTGCGCCGGGCCATCTCGATGGCCCTCGCTTCGAGCTGCACACTGTTCTGCAGCACATCCGCCACCCAGGTGTAACCCCTGACAGGCATGAAGATGGGCGCGTTGTTGACCTCGACGCCAGCTCGACTTCCGACGCCATTGGGCATCTGACCGTCGTGGTTGCTGCAGGCCACGGCGACCTCGCAGCCTTGCGCCACCAGCGCAGCCGTGTGTTCGGCCGCATATCGGCCCAGTCCGTAGCCGTGGGCGGGTGGGAACTCAGTTGCCAGCGTCAGGATGTGCATTGCGCCCTCTCACATGCCTCAAGCAGTCGTCCGCCATGCCGCGCTTGCCCAGGTCCCGGCGCATCACCGGGTGAGCCATCAGCTCGCAGAGCCCGTCGCGAATCGCCTCAACGTCCTCTGGATCGACCAGAACACCGGCATCGCCGATCACCTCAGGTAGCGAGGTAGCGTCCGATGCCAGCACCGGCGCCCCGCAGGCCATCGCCTCCAGCGGAGGCAGTCCGAAGCCCTCATACAGGGACACGAACGCGAAGATGCACGCGCCCGCGTAGAGCACGGGCAGGTCATCGTCAGGCACGAAGCCCGTGAGGACCACGGCGTCCTCAATATCCAGCGACTGCACCAGAGTCTGGATCTCAGCCATCGCCTGGCCCGGGCGGCCGGTCAGCACCAGCGTCCACCTGTCGTTTGTGGACTCGAGGGCCAGGGCGAGGGCCTCAAGCAGCCGAGGCAGGTTCTTGTTGCGTTCCAGACTGCACACGCTCAGGACGTACCGTCCCCTGATGCCGTATTTCTCCTTGGCCTCCCGCAACCGGTCACGTTGGTCCACCGGCGCGAAGCGCTCATCAACGGCTCCAGGACAGACGGTCACCTTCTGGTCGCCGATTCCGTAGGCGGAGGCAACGACAGCATCCGCGACCCGGCAACTTCTCGGTACCCAGCTCCGCAGATAGCGCCGCAGGGGCTGGGCGTAGAACTGAGGATGCAGTTCAAAGCCCAGATCATAGACCACGCTCACCTGCGGACATGATTTGAGCATCGGCAGCACGGACGCCGGCGAGATGAATACGTCCGGCTTCAGCTCCTGCAGCAGGGGCGGCAGTTCGGTCTGCTCCCACGTCTCGTCGCACAGGCGGGCGCCCTCGACGATCACATCGTATGCCGGCAGGCCGTTGCCAAGCAGCGGTGTCGTCGCTGCAGGCCCGATCAGCAGGCAGTCGCCCTGGAAGCCAGCACCCGGAAGAGCGCTCAGCCAGCCGCGCGTGTAGTAGGCGCTGCCTGCGTTCGGTGCATGTAAGATGCGTGCATCTACGGCCAGTCTCATTGCCTCACCAGAACCTGTGGCTCCAGCGCTCCTTGAAGATGCGGTCGTTGCGGTGAGCGACCTCGTTGAAGGCGCTGTCCTCCCGCTTGACGGCGTCGGAGGTAACGGCCGAGTGGTGCCATATCTGGGAATAGGGCGAGTACATGACCCGGAATCCCGCCTCGCGCGCGCGGAAGCAGTAGTCAGTGTCCTCGTAGTAGGCCGGTGCGAAGGTCTCGTCCAGATAGCCGATGGCATCGATCACACTTCGCTTGATGAGCATGCACGAGCCCTCGGCGTACTGCACGTCGAACGGGTGCTGCAATCCGGGCGCGTCCGGCGGCATCCCCTGTCCGGGCGGCGCCTGCACGCCGCCCTTCCTGAAGATCAGGCCACCGATGGTCTGTATCATCCCCGTCTCCGGGCTCAGTATCTTCGGACCCACGATGCCTATGCCGTCGTCGCTTCCCGCAACGTGCAGCAGCCCTTCGAGCCAGCCTGACGTGACCGTCGTGTCGTTGTTGAGCAGCACGACAAAGTCGCCCTCACATGCTCGCATCCCCTGGTTGGCCGCGATCGTGAAGCCCTCGTTGGTCGCATTGGCTATCACGCGCAGGCGGCCATCGTCTCCGTCGCGCTGCCGTAGGTGCTCGCCCGTGCCGTCCGAACTGGCGTTGTCCACGACAACCACCTCATAGCGCACGCGCGTGTGCTCCGTGAGGCTGCCCAGGCAGGCCTGCGTGTAGGCCCACTGGTTGTAGACCGGGATGACGATGCTCACCAGCCCCGTGCAGCGGTCAAATCCCTGAGACCACAGGTCCGTCATCGCTTACTCACCGCCGGCCGCGTCTTCGGCGCGTCCGTCGCCGCCGTATGACGCGATCGTTTCCCCCGCAATGATGCGCCAGTCATAGCGTTCCTTTGCGACCTCGTAGCCCCGCTGTGCAATCCCTGCCGCCAGGCCCTCGTCAGTGAGCACTCGGAGCAGGGCCTTCGCCAAAGCGGCCTCATCGCCGGCCGGGAAGATCACACCGTTGCGCTCGTGCTCCATGATCTCGCCCAGCCCGCCTGTGTCAGAGGCCACGACGGGCACGCGGTTGATCATGCCCTCCAAGGCCACTATGCCGAAGGGCTCATACAGACTGGGGATCGCCAGCACGTCGCAGCAGCGATAGAAGCCCGCCAGCGCGTTGCCACTGAGGTAGCCCGCGAAGTGCACCCGGTCCATGACTCCCGCTTCGCGCGCCTGCTGCTGTATCGCCTGCTGCAACACGCCCTTGCCCACCAGCACCAGCTTCGCTTCCGGCGCCGCGACCGAGAGCTTGGCGAAGGCCCCCACCAGCGTGGGCAGTCCCTTCTCCCTGTCGAGGCGCCCCACGTAGCCTATCATCCGCTCGGACGGATCGGCGAACAGCGTGCGGAAGGAGCTGATGTCGCCCTCCACCTGAAACTGCCGCTCCTCCACGCCACAGGGGATCACCGTGATTCTCTCAGGCGGCGTCTCGTAGTGGCCCACCATCTCCTCCCGCACATACTGGCTGCAGCAGATGATACGGTCCGCCTCTGCACCGATCCAGCGCTCCAGGTGTGCGGAATACTTCTGCGGGGGAGCAAGCTGACCGAAGTGCTTCCCCTCCGCGGTGTCATGAATGGTGCACACCAGAGAGGCATCCGGGTGCAGCCACTTGAGCATCCTGCCCGACAGCACGGTCAGCCAGTCATGCACGTGGACGACATCCGGCGCGCCCGATGACGCAATCGCCCGCGAGGCCGTCTCCAGCGCTGAGATGTTGAACTGGGTGACGGCCATGGTGTCATCCGGGGGCTTGGGGGGCGGCGGGAAGCTGATGCGATGCACATGCACGCCATCGACCACGGCGTCCGGGTCGCGACCGCCGATGCTGTTGGTGACCACATGCACCTCGTGGCCCAGCCCGGCCTGCGCCACCGCCAGGTCATGCACCGCACGTCCCAGGCCGAACACCTGAAGCGGCGGATACTCGGATGCTATGTGATGCACTCGCATGATCAGATCACACCATCTCGGCACATGCTGCCACACCTCTATATGTATCAAGCGTCCTCAGTGCGGCAGCCTGCCACGAGAAGCCGGCTGCGCGCTTGACGCCTCGGGCACTGTACTCTCTCCTCGTCGCCTCGCTGGTCAGCAGGCTGCCTATCGCATCAGCCATCGCATCGGTGTCCTCGGGATCAACCAGCAGTGCTGCGTCTCCCACCACCTCGGGCAGGGACGTCACGTTCGATACGATCGTCGGCGTCCCGCACGCCATCGCCTCCAGCGGCGGCAGGCCGAAGCCCTCATACAGCGACGGGTAGATGAAGGCCTCGGCGGCGCGGTAGGCGTAGGGCAGATACGCATCTGGCAGATAGCCGGTCATCACGGTGCACCCCTCGGCGCCGTAAGCCGCCACCGCCTCGTCCGGATCGAACGACATCCCGCCGCCACCACCGGCCAGCACCAGCATGTGCGGCAGGCGAAACTCCTCCCTCGCCTTCACGAACGCGGCCAGCAGGCGCTCGATGTTCTTCTTGGGCTCCAGCGACCCCACATAGAGCAGGTAAGGGCCGTCGATACCGTAGCGCTTGCGCAACTCGTTCTCCATCGCGCCCCCATACAAGGGTCGGAACTGCGGCTCGGCCGCCTCGGGCGTAACATCGATCTTCCCCGGGTCGACCCCATACAGCGTCGCCAGTCGCTGCCGAGAATACTCCGAGACAGTGATAATCCGGTCGGCCACCTGGGCCGTGATCGCCGTCGCCCGGTCGAGGTAGTCGCGCAGGCCCGCCTCGACCAGATCCGGGCGGTCCCGGAAGACCACGTCATGCACCGTCGCCGTCTGGCCGCACACGCGCACCGCCGGCAGCGCGAAGGTCGGGTTGTGATACAGGTCGGCGCCCAGGTCCTCAAGCAGTGAGGGCAACTGCATCTGCTCCCAGTCCTCGTCGAGCATCCCGGCGGGCACCGTCCGCTCGGTGTAGTTCGGCTGGTGTGCCAGCGGCCCGTCGGCCCTGCCCTCGCTGCGCAGCACCACGAGCTCGTCGTAGTCGTTCACCCGGGCGATAGCCGCGACCAGGTTGCGCGCGTAACGGCCGATGCCGCCGCAACCGGTGAACACGCAACGACAGTCGATTATGATTCGCATGTCTGAATCAGCGCCTCGACAATCGGTGCGGCCGGCTCCTGATACTCGACCAGCGCCAGCTCGCCCTCATCCACCAGGTGCTCGTAGTGGCCCTCGGGATCGACCTGCATGTAGCGGTCATACTTCTCGCGCACCTTGTCCGGGAACGAGTAGCCGTAGTGCTTGATGCACACCCCCGCCAGTGCGCAGGCCCCCTCCAACCCGAGAATATGAGCACCGTGGATATGCTGGGGCGGATAGTACAGCGACGGCTGGTTGCGAAACAGCCGCGGGTGGATATGGTCGGTGGTCTCCCGGCCCCACACGTCGTCCACCCGGAAGTGCGTCTTCCCCCGCCAGAAGTGCAGCATCCGGAAACCCCACGCCACGTACTGCTCCTGCGCCATCATCTCCCCGATGACGTCCGCGACGTGGTCCTCGAACACCTCGTCGATGTCCATCATCAGCAGCCAGTCCGGATCGGTGTCCTTGGCCAACGCCAGCACCACGTTGCGGTCGATGCCCTCGTGGAAGAAGCTCTTGGGCCAGCGCAGCAGGTGGCGCACCTTGTCGAAGGAACGGCATCTATGAAAATGGCGCGCTAGTCAAGGCGTGCAAAACATTCGTCCCGGTCGCAAGCAGGCGAGAGGCATGCATCTATCGGCGCTCGAAGCGCATGAGAATCGTT
>JALGSS010000014.1 GCA_029821745.1 Candidatus Zipacnadia bacterium | reverse complement strand
ATCCCGCCTAACGTGTGGGAAGAGCGCTGGACGGATGCGGAGTTTGAGGATGTCGTGAAGCGCTGGCTGGATCTGCGTCTTGAGAGCCCGCAGGTCGTCCTCGCGCCGGGAGATCAGGTGCCTCCGGGGGCCCCCATACGGCGCATTGAGCGGGCGGCTGAACTGGCGGAGTCCTACGGGCGGTACTAGGTGGCCGGCGCAGGCAGTTACGTGGCAACAAGCAGGAAACAGGCCTGTCTAGCCGAAGGAGAAAGCGTACGAGATCACGCGGAGGTGCCCTATGCGTTTGCGCTTCGTGATGGCCATTGCATTAGTGGTTTGTGCCGCACCCGTTGCCTGGGGCCAACTGCGCCAGGAGATCAACCTGAGTGGTGAGTGGGAGTATGTGCGTGTGGAGGAGCTTGACACGCCGCCTGACGAAGGTTGGCAGCCGGTCCACGTGCCGGGGCTCATCCACAGAGTCGACTACCAGCGGGCGTGGTTCCGAAGGGATTTCGAGGTACCTGACGTGGGGCCTGGTGTGCGCATTGTCTTGCACTTCGGCGGCGTGAAGTTCAATAGCACGGTCCGGGTGAACGGCCAGACGGTTGGCGGGCATTACGGGGGCCACGAACCCTTTGATGTGGACATCACCGGGGCGGCGAAGCTGGGGGAGACAAACCGGGTCGAAGTCGGCTGTCACGACTGGACCGGCGTGTTCATCGACAACGAGACCGATTTCTCCACCATGCAGGAGAAGCCGACGCGTTCCCGGGGCATCCCTCAAGACAAGATCCTCGCCCCGATCGGCGGGCACAACGAGATGTTCGGCCTGTGGGATGACGTGAAGCTGCGAACGCATCGCACGATGCATGTCAGTGATCTCTTCATCAAGCCCTCTGTCCGGGATGGGGCTCTGCGCGTGGACTACGAGATCGGGAACGCGAACGTGGCGAGCTCCGACATTGCGGTGGACGTCGATGTTCTCGATGGGGACGAGGTCGTCCTGTCGAAGACACAGGCGGCTGTTGTGAAGCCGGGAGGCGTGGCCGCACAGGTCACGATCCCCTGGGACGACCCCCGGCACTGGACGCCGGACGATCCGCACCTGTACGTGCTTCGCACGCGGCTTCGCATGGGCGATGTGGCGCTGGATGAGCTGCGCACGCGGTTCGGGTTCCGGGAGTTCTGGGTGGACGGCAAGAACTTCTACCTGAACGGGGCGCGGGTGAACCTGCCGGCGACTTCCTGGTGGCCCTCCACGGGCGCCGAAACGAAGGCAGAGATCCAGGACAAGATTCGCCGGATCAAGGAGGCCAACTGCGTTTGCTTCCGGACGCACACTCAGCCTTGGCGGGAGATCTGGTATGAGACCGCCGATGAGATGGGCCTGATGATGATCCCGGAGGGAGCGATCTGGAACGATGACTACGCGTACCGGATCGATGATCCGATATTCTGGGACAACTACGCGGCGCATCTGAAGGCGATGGTGGACCGGGACAAGAACAAACCCTCGGTCATCATGTACAGCCTGGAGAACGAGATGTACGGCGGGCGGCTGAATGACGAGGCCCCGGCGAAGAAGGACCTCGCGCGGATGGGCGAGCTGATGCACCAGTGGGACCCGACACGGCCGATCATGTACGAGTCCGACGGCGACCCTCTGGGCGTGGCGGATGTCGTTGGGGTGCATTACCCCCATGAGTATCCGACTTTCACGAAGTGGCCGAACACCGCGTACTGGATGGACGAGCCGATCAATATCGGGCACCAGTTCTTGAACGGTGAGGAGACGTGGCTGTGGGATCGGCAGAAGCCGGTGTATGTGGGGGAGTTCTTGTGGATACCGTCGTCGGACCCCTCGTGGCACACGGTCTTCTATGGGGATGACGCGTACCTGGGATATCGGAAGTACCGGGTGATGGCGAAGGCCGAGTCGTGGAGGATGGCGATCCAGGCGTATCGCTACTACGAGATCGGCGGCATCTCACCGTGGACCATGGTGGAAGGCGGGCCGCTTGAAGAGGAGCGCAATGCCATGTACGCGGCGCAGAAGTACGCGATGCAACCCGTCGCCGCGTTCGTGCGGGAGTATGACCACAACTTCTACTCGGGAGATCAGGTGGTCCGCACCGCGGACGTGTACAACGATACCTTGAGCCCAGGGACGCTCTCGCTGGGCTGGACACTGACTGCGGGCGAGGAGACGGTCTGCACGGGGCGCGAGGACATCCACCTTGGGCCCGCTGAGCGCAAGGAGACGCGGTTCACGCTGCAGATGCCCACGGTGGGGGAGAGGCAAAGCGCAACGCTCACGGTTAACATTGAGCGGGACGGGAAGCAAGTGTTCACGGACAGCAAGGCGTACTCAGTGTTCCCGCCGCTGTCCCTGAAGGCGCCCGAGGCGGCGGTCATCGGGATCTACGACCCGCAGGGAGCGACACGGACCGCGCTGGCGAACCGCGGAATCAATCTGGCGCCGGTGCCCGACCTGAACGCGATTCCGGCCTCGACGCAGGGCGTCATCATCGGTGACGGGGCCCTGGAGTCGGTTGCGGCGAGGGCGCCCGTGATCGGTGCGGAGGCCGGCGCTGCTCGCGGGCTGCTCGACTACGTGCGTGCGGGCGGATGCGTGCTGGTCCTGAGACAGGATGCGTACCCGCAAGGCCTGCTGCCGTCGAACCTGACGGCGCATAGCTCGACGATGACCTTCCCGCAGATGCCTGGTCACCCGTTGCTGTCGGGTGTGACGGCGGAGGACCTCAAGTGGTGGCGGCCTGACAATGTGGTCACCGGTCTTGAGCCGCCGCGCCCGGTCCAGGGGAGCTACAAGGCGGTGGTGGTCTCGGGGAGCAGGGCAGGGATCGCTCACGCGCCGCTGCTGGAGTTGCCGATGGGGCGCGGGACAATAGTATTGTGCCAGATGCGGCTGATTGAGCGGCTGGGCGTTGAGCCGGTGGCTGAGACGCTGCTGCAGAACGCTCTCGACTACCTGGCCGGCTTCGAGAGCTCGGCGGGGCGTACGGCGCTGTACTGCGAGAACCCGGAGACGCGGCAGTACCTGTCGGGAATTGGGCTGGCCGCGGAGGATATCACGGGAGACCCGACGGGCGCTGACTGGCGCGGGTTCGACCTGCTGATCGCCTGCAGCCCGTTGGACGGCCTGGGGCCGTGCGGGGACCGAATACAGGAACTCGTCGCGCGCGGTGGCTCGGTTCTGATGCATGACGTGACGCCGGAGGAGTGGCAAGCGGTCAATGTGACGCTGGGGACCGACCTTCAACTGGTCAAACAGGAAGGCTCGGCGACGAGAGTCCCGGGAGCAGACGCGCTGTCGGAGTTCTTCGCCAACGAGGACTTGTACTGGCTGGGGACGGTGCGGGCGGCGCACTCGTGGGCCACCAAGCCGCTTGCCTCTGACATGACACGCTTCGTGTTCAGCAAGACCCTCCAAGGCAAGAATGTGACTGAGTACCCGCATACCTTGATGACGGTCACGGGCGCCCACACGAAGATCACGGAGACCAGCGCGTCGATCCCCAGTGGCGGGAGCTCTGCAACGGTCCCGATTACTGTGCCCCAGGACGGCCCGTACATCGTCGGTGTCGTGGCAGGTGGCACACAGGCCGATGGTATCTGGCCGGCTGGGGCCGTGGAGGTGGACGGTGAACCCTTCGGCACTTTTGCTTGTGCGAGAGGCGAGTTCGACACGTACACGATGTTCGGGCCGTTGACAAAGGGCGCGCACGAGCTCACGGTCCGGTTCACGAATGACGCGTACAACCCTCCGAACGACCGCAATCTGGCGGTGAAGTCGGTACTCGTCGCCGAGGACACTCCGATGCCGGGGGTGAAGCTCCTGACCTCACCGGCGGCGCTTGCGGTGATTGAGCGCGGGGGCGGGCGGGTGATCGTGGACAACATCAACTGGGACACGACGCAGACGAACAGCACGAAGGCGGCGCGCTACATCTGCGGGTTGCTGACGGGTCTGGGAGCACAGTTCACCCAGGCTGACGCGACGGTGATCGAGGCGGAGACCTTCGAGCCGGCGCCGACGATGAACTGGTTCAGATTCGACCCGGGGGCGGCATACCTGGGCGATTCTGGGTATATAGAAAGCAACGTGCGGTGCGCCAAGGCGGGCGCGTACGTATTCAACATCGTCGCCCGAGGGACGTCGGTGGCGGGCATTTACCCGATTATTGCGGTGGAGATCAATGGGGAGCATGTCGGGGATGTCGAGCTGAAGACAGACGGCTGGCGGCGGTACCCGATCGCGGTGGAACTGGATGAGGGTGAGAACGGGGTCAGGCTGACATTCACCAACGACGAATGGGATCCGCCGGAGGATAGGAACCTGTCAGTTGACAAGATTGAAGTGACGCCCGCTCCGTAAGCGTCACGCACAGCGAGAATGAGTGTCTGAGACGGCGATCTGGGGGGGGAAGGGGCACCCCAGATTCCATCCCGAGATGCGACGACCAGGACTCTCGAGGCGCGGCGCGTGCGCGGCATTCAGGTGGGCATCGCGGTCGCCGCGCTGGTAGTTGTGCTGCGGATGACACCGTGGACCCAGCGGATGTTCCCCTTCCCGCTGATTGAGAGTTACGCATACGACGTAGCCCACGACTGGGCTAAGCCCGAGCCTCCCGAGGACATCATCATCGTCGCGATCGACGAGAAGAGTCTGAGTGAGCTCGGGCGTTTCCAGTCCTGGCATCGGGACATCTACGCACGGCTGCTGGAGGGTCCGCTACGCAAGGCGGCGGTGGTGGGTTTTGATGTGCTTGTGCCCGAGGCGGACGAAGAGATCGTCGCAGGTGATCCGGAAGGACGCACCGCGGACGATGTGTTTGCGGACGCCATTAGACGGCATGGGCGCGTGGCCCTTGCGGCGCACTGGGTGCTCTCCGGCGCCAACGCGCCCCCGGATGACGGGTCCTCGGAGCGCTTCGCATACGGCAAGGCTCGCGGACGACTTGAGCGGGCTACGGGGTGCGTGCTCGAACTCCCGACGCGGACGCTTGCCGACGCGGCGGCGGCAGTGGGTTACGTGGACATGGAGGCCGACTCCGACGGCGTATACCGACGGTTCCGGCCGATGATGATCGGGCTGAAGGGTCTGGTCTTCCCGCACTTCGGTATGGCTGTGATGCAGTTAGCCACGGATGCCAAGGGCGAGACACTCGTGGCGGATGTGGCGCGTGGGCAGTACCGGGTCCCGGGGCGCGCGGGCGCCCCAATGGCAATCGACCGGGGCGGGGCGACGCTGATCAGCTATTGCGGACCGACGGGCACGGTCGCGCGCGTGAGTCTCGTGGATGCGCTGCGCGACAAGGGTGTGGCGGAGCAGCTTGCGGGGAAGATCGTGCTCGTGGGGGCGACGGCTCAGGGCCTGTCAGACGTCCGCCCGGCTCCATATGCGGAGCGATCGCGGTTGTTCTTCGGGGTGGAGACGAACGCGAGCATCGTGGATTCCCTGTTGCGCCGGGCTCCTCTGGTCGATGCCGGCGAGTCGCTGCTATGGGGCGGGTTCGGTCTGGTGATCGGGGTTCTCGTGAGCCTGACGGTGTGGCTGATGAGCGCGGAGACAGTGGCCGTTGCCCTTAGCCTCGCCCTCGTCGGCGTTGTGTGCATCCCCTCGTTCCTCTTCGCATTCCGCTCAATGGGCCTGTGGATACCGTACGGCGCGATCCTGCTGGCCGGAGTTCTCCCGTTGGGACTCGGGCTGTATGAGCGGCTAACCGTTGAGCGCCGGCTGATCAAGCGGCAGTTCGACGCGTACGTGTCGCCGGAGGTGCTGCAGGAGTTGATGGATGAGCCCGATGTGATCCGGCGCAGTCAGCGCCGCGTCATCTCGCTTCTGTTCGCCGACGTGCGAGGCTCTACCACGCTGTCGGAGAGTATCCCTCCCGAAGTGTGGGTCGCGCAGCTCAACGAGTACCTGACGCAGATGAGTCTGGCGATCTTCGCCTTCGAGGGATACTTGGACAAGTTCATGGGTGACGGGATCATGGCGGCATGGAACGCCTTCGGCAATCAGGAGGATGACCACGCGGAGCTGGCGGTCAAGGCGGGGCGGCAGATGCTGGCTCGCCTTGACTTCCTGAACAAGAAATGGGAGCAGATGCCGGACCGCACGCCATTCCGGATCGGCATTGGGGTGCACACGGGGCAGGTCGTGATGGGCAGCGTAGGTTCGGAGGAACGGGTGGAGTTCACGGCGATCGGCGACGTTGTTAACACGGCCTCGCGGATCGAGGGGCTGACCAAGGAACTCGGCTGTGAGTTCATCATTAGCGAGACGACAGCCGCGCTGCTCGGGGGCGGCGTGCCGCTTCGTACGCTGGGAGAAGCGGAGATACGGGGTCGCGAGGCGAAGATAGAGATATTGGAGGTGCCGGGACGATCTGACGCCTTGGAGGCGGCGAGCGGTGCTGTTCTGGCGGAAGAAGCCCGAGAAACCGAAGACTGAAGATGAGCAGTTTGCCGAGGCGATCGGCGACCTTGCGGTGGACCTCGACCGCAAGGAACAGCGGAGGCGTCGACGGCGACGGCGGGTCATGCTGCCCGCATGGTTGGACAGGCGGGTGCTGATGCTGCTCGCAATCATCTTCATGATCATCCTGACGGACGCGGTGCGCCGAGAGAACGCGGAGTTCACGGCGACTCTGATCGACTTCGGCGGCGCCGTGTCGGTACGGCCCCGGGAAAACGC
The DNA here is from genome assembly GCA_029821745.1 of Candidatus Zipacnadia bacterium. GTDB lineage: Bacteria > Armatimonadota > Zipacnadia > Zipacnadales > JABUFB01 > JALGSS01. Next base: position 23,727 of record JALGSS010000014.1, on the reverse strand, counting down.
TGCGGCTGCGCCGGCGCAGGCAAACCAGGACGTGACGGATGGCATGGTCGTGAGCACGGGCCCCCAGTCCTACGCCAGCCTGGAGTTTCCCGACGGGAGCGTGACGAACCTGGGGCCCGAGTCCGTGCTGATCGTACGGCTTCTCGAATACAGCCGTGGCGGGCGCTGGCGCGTGCGGAGCCTGGTGCTGGAGATGGGGCGGATGTGGTCGACGGTGGGCCCGAACTTCGGGGAAGGCTCGGAGATGAAGGTGTTCACGCCCTCGGCAGTGGCGGCGGTGCGAGGCACACAGTACGCGGTCACTCACGACATCCGGAAGCGCAAGACGAACGTGTTGTGCACCGACGGGTACGTGGAAGTGCAGGGATTCACGGGCACAGGCACGTGGGTGGGGCAGGGCGCTGAGAGCGAGATAGGGTACGGCACGCCTCCCCGAGCGCCGTCCTGGATGTCGGATGAAGAGCGCAGGACCTTCCAGATGCAGGCGATCCTGAATCGGCCGATTCCGCCCGAGCACTGGCTCAAGGTCGCCGAGCTGACGATGACCCAGGCCCTCGACGCGCCCCTCTCCATCTTGGGCATTGGGCAGTGCTCGTGGGCAGTGGGGAGCGCGGACTTCGCACGGCGGACCGCCGCGCAGGAGCAACTGCGGCGGCTCATGCAGTTCCTCGAGGGGCACGAGAAGTACCCCTTGTTCGTCAACCCAATGACGCTGGCGGAGCTCAGCATCCCCTACGACGAAGCCACGCGTATGCTGCGGGCGTTCAACGGTAACTCCATCCTGCGATACGATTGCCTGGCGCAGGGCCGCAGCTACCGGATGGTCGTCGAGGCCCGGGACAAGAAGCGCAGCCGGTACGTCTTGACGCCGATCGGTATCTCGAAGGTGGAGACCCAGTAGCGCAAGCAGGCTATCAGGACTGGCCGCGGCGCTGCCGGATTGAGTTCAGCCCGACTGCGGCGATCACCACGGTGCCCACGATGACGCCTTCCCACAGGGAGGCGTTTTTGCTGACGATCAAGTTTAGCCCGTTGAGGATGACGCTGAGGATGGTTGCGCCCAGCAAGGTGCCGATGATGCTGCCCTCGCCGCCGGTCAGACTGCACCCACCGATGACTGAGGCGGCGATAGCGTTGAGCTCGTAGGCCATGCCGCTGGAAGGGTTGCCCTGGCGCGCGTACGCCGCGAAGACGACCCCCGCGAGGCCCGTCAGCAGGCTGCACAACGAGTATGCGACGATCTTCACGCGGCTGACATTGATGCCGGAAAGGCGCGTGGCCTCCTCGTTGCTCCCCAAGGCGTACAGGTACTTGCCGTGTATGGTGCCACGGAGGAAGAGGGCGCCGAGGACGGCCACGACTGTGAGCACGATCACGGGCGTTGGTATGCCGGCGGGTCGACCGTTGCCCAGCCAGGTGAAGCGCTCGTCGACGATGGGAATCGGTAGAGAGTCCGTGAGCAGCAAGGAGACTCCACGCAACATGCACATCGTGCCGAGCGTCGCGACGAAGGGCTGGAGTCCGACCTTGGAGATCAGCAGGGCATGGAGCAGGCCGACCGAGGCGGATGCCACGAGCACGATCAGGATCGCGGGCACGATGGGCACGTGCAGGTTGACCATTAGCAGGCCCGCGAGTACGCCGCTGAAGGCGATCAATGAGCCGACGGACAGGTCGATGCCTCCGGCAATCACGACGAAGGTCTCGCCGATGGCGAAGATGGCCAGAAGGGCAATCTGGCGCGAGAGGTTCTGCAGGTTGGACTGGCGCAGGAAGCTCTCCCGGGGTCCCTCGCCGGAGAGCAGGATCACGAGCACGATGAGGACCAGGCTGATGAAGATGCCTGATTCGCGCAGCTTCAGGATCGCCGGCCAGCGGGGCTGGTTGCCGGCATTTGTCGCGCGCGTCTCGGGGGCGTTGTCCATAGTCGCTTTCACTCAGTCGCTCGATTCGCCGTGCTGGGCGGCCAGTTGCATGATGCTTTCCTCTGACAGGTCGTCGCGGGCCAGCTCTCCGGCCAATCTTCCCTCGTTCATGACGAGGGTGCGGTCGCACAGCCCGATGATCTCCTCCATCTCGGAGGAGACCATGACGACTGCGACCCCGGTAGCCGCGATCTCGGCAATCAGACGGTAGACCTCGTGCTTGGCACCGACGTCGATGCCGCGCGTGGGCTCGTCGAGGAGGAGGACCCGGGGCTCTATCGCGAGCCACTTGGCGAGCAGTGTCTTCTGCTGATTCCCGCCGCTGAGGCTGCCTACGCGTTGCTCGCGGGATGAAGTCTGGATGTTCAGGCGGGTGATGAAACGGTCGGCGACGCGGGTCTCGCGGTTCTGGCGGCGGAAGATGAGCCCGGCGAGTTGCCGCAGGACTGAGAGGGCGACGTTGTCGCGCACGCTCATCTGCAGGATCAGTCCCTCGGTCTTGCGATCCTCTGGGACGAACCCGATTCCCGCCTGTATGGCCGCCAGAGGGTATGAGCGGGCGTCCCCGTGCCCCTCAACAACCACGGAGCCCGCTTGGCGGCGTGCGGCGCCGAAGATGCCGCGCAGTAACTCCGTTCGCCCGGCACCCACGAGGCCGGCGATCCCCAATACCTCGCCTGCACGGACACTGAATGAGACGGGCTCCACGAGACCGGGAGCCAGCAGGCCCTCAACGGTGAGTGCGATCTCGCCCGGTTGTGCGTCGCGGTCGGGGAACATGGTGGCCAGTTCGCGGCCGACCATGGCGGTTACGAGCTGCTCTTCGGTGGCCTCATCGGCGGCCTTCTCGACCACTTTTTCGCCGTCGCGGAAGACGACGATACGGTCGGATATCCGGCGGACCTCGTCGAGCTTGTGAGAGATGTAGATGACCGAGATGCCCTGGGAACGCAGCCTGGCGATGATGTCGAGGAGCGCGGCGGCCTCGGCCTCCGCGAGAGAGGACGTCGGCTCGTCCATGATTAGCAGACGGGCGTCGAGAGAAAGCGCCTTGGCGATCTCGACGCGTTGCTGCTGGGCGATGCTCAGCTCGTTGACCGGAGTGCCCGGGTGCACGTCAAGGCCGACGGTGTCCAACATCCGGAGTGCCTCGCGGCGCAGCGCGCGGTTGTCGGCGAACTTCAGGACGGGCACGCGGAAGGGCTCCCGTCCGAGGAGGATGTTGCTCTCGACGCTCAGGTGGGGGACGAGATTGAGCTCCTGGTGGACGACCGCGATGCCCAGGCTCTGGGCGAACCGCACAGTGGGAATGACGCGAGGCGTGCCCTCGACGATGATCTGTCCAGTGTCCGGCTGGTGGATCCCGGCGATGATTTTGGCGAGAGTGGACTTCCCGGCCCCGTTCTCGCCGATCAGGCCCACGACTTCGCCCTCGGCAACGTCGAGGTCGACTCCCCTGAGGGCGATCGTGTTCTCGAAGCGTTTGGCGATGTTCCGCAGACGCAAACGGGGTTGGACCACAGGGCAGGTGCTCCTGTCACATCGATGCGTTGGTCGGACGCGGCGTCGGGCTTTCTTATAGCACTCACGGGCCCGGGGTTCAATGTTTGCCGCGGGGCACCGGGCCTCGCGGGGAAGAACTCGGCGGCAGAACGAAGGGGGAGCTCGACCGGCAAGCTCCCCCTGGGTTGCGGAATTTGTGGCCTCGGCGGACGGCACGGCGCCGGGTTGCGCTAGGAGGACTCGATGCCGCGCTCGGCCAGTTTCTCCTTGAACTCGTCCAGGTTCTCGCGTGTCACGAGTTCGACGCCCGTGTCGACGATCTTATCCTCGGGCACGAGCTTTTTCAGTTTGGCCTCGTTCTTGGTGGCCATGTAGAAGAGGATCTCGACCGACTTGTAGCCGAACCCGAAGGGGTTCTGGACGACGGCCGCGTCGATGTCCCCGGCCTCGAGTCCCTGGAGTGTGTTCGGCTCGGCGTCGAAGCCGATGACCTTGATGGTATCGTGCTTATTGGCCTCTTTGACTGCCGCGGCGATGGCAGGCAGGTTGTAAGACCAGATACCAACCAGAGCGCCCACGTCGGGGCTCTTTTGCATGACGTCTTCGACGTTGGCGCGAGCGCGATTGGCGACGGTGTGGTCCTGCATGACGTCGACGACCTCGATTTTCTTCTCAGCTACGCCCTCTGTGAACCCGTTGATTCGGGCCTTGGAGTTCTCGACGCCGGCCTCGCCTACGAAGAGGAAGGTCTCCGCGCCCTCGGGGAGCACTTTCTTGGCGTAGTCGGCGAGAAGCTGCCCGCCGGCGTAGTTGTTGGAGCCGACATAGCAGTAGCGGGCGCTGCCGGGGCAGTCGGAGTCGATGCAGACGACGGGGGTGCCGCGATCGACTATCTCATCGATGACCGGTGTCAGAGCCTGCGTATCGAGGGGCGAAAGCGCGATGCCTGCGACGCTCTTGGCCTCGGCACTCTCAAGCAACTGGCGCTGCTCGGCGAGCTGGCCGCTCTTGCAGCCGACTAAGTAAGCCTTGCAGCCGAGGTCTTCGGCGGCCCTCTCCACTCCGGCTTCGACGGCCGTCCAGAAGGGCGAAACAGCGTTGCTGATGACCGCGATCTGGATGGTGCTGGGGTCGACGTCCGTGGTTGCCGCGTCCGCACCCGCATCGGGACTTGGCCCTTGCGTTGGCGCGTTGACGCCGGGACCGGTGGGGATAGCCGGTGGCGGCTTCGGACATCCTGCGAGCAGTGACAGGACGGCGAGACAGACGACAAGTGTGACAGAGAGCTTCGCTGATGTGCGCATGGCGGGCCTCCTTTTCTTCGTGAACCATACGTGCTTTCCACGTCTGGCGGCCTGAGACCTTCGTGAGGTCGCGGTGGGGCCAATGGGTAGCCCTTCGGCGAGATAGCGTATATAATCACCGCTTGGTCGGCTCACGATCCGTGTTCACAGCAAATACACGAGGCAACAGTTCGCCCCATCCGCCGCCCTCGCCAGCGCGCTCAGGAGACACACCCTACCGATGATGCTCACAGTTCTTGCGATCACCCTCGTGGCAGTCACGCAGGCCGCGCCGCAGGCCCCACTGACAGAGAAAACGCAGACAACAGTGACGGGTTCCGCTTCCCAGCCCGGCGTGCCGCAATCAGCCTCTGAGGCCCCGGCGGAGCCGGAGGAGAGCCCTCCGGCCCCGACTCTCGCTAAGCAACAGAAGACTCTTGCCGCCGCGCAGAAGCACTTCTCAAAGAAGCGCTACGCGAAGGCCATTGAGCTGCTCGTGCCTCTGACCGAAAGTGAACACTCCGAGGTCAGTTGGCCCGCCACATTCTGGCTTGGGCGAACCTACCACCAGCAGAAGAACTGCGAGGGCTCGATCCGACTCCTGCAGCAGGTGGCGGACCATCATGAGCCCCTGGCCGGTCAGGCGAAGTACTGGATCGGCCACGGGTACATGCGCCGGCGGCGGTATGCGACGGCAGAACGGTGCTTCGCCGAGGGGTTCAGATTGTCAGAGGACAACTTCAAGGATGACTGCTTGTACTACGTCGCGTACACGCGCTACGTGCAGAGACACTACGGTCGAGCCGTGGTGGCGTTCAAGAAGATGCTCACCGAGTACCCGAAGAGTCCCCTGGCGGCGCAAGCGAAACGAATGCTCGGGCAGGCTGATAAGCGTCTGCGGAAGGCCCGCAAGGTGGATCTGCAGTGGACCTTCAACGTGGGCGTTGCCTCGCAGACCCAGCAACTGAACTGGTCTGAAGGGCTGGAGTTCGGACTCGGGGCCAATGGGCGCGTGGGGGGGCAGCTACGGTGGGAGCCGCGCGACGGCGTGCGGATGAACGCCCACGTCCATGGCACGCGCACCAGCTACCTGACGGGTGATCTGGACGACCGCGAGGGACTTGTTGGCGGGCTAACGATGACGCAGGACCTGCACAACACGCGGTCCCTGAGTTACGGCCTTCGGTACAGCAGGAACCAGCGCGTGGACATCGCCACGAGCGACACACAGACATACGGGGCATGGTCCTCCTACGCGATGCCCGTGGACGATGACGGCAGGCTGAGTCTCTATTTCGGCCTGAGCAACCTCAAGTATTACCGGGAAGCGTCCAGCGGAACGCAGAAGACGCTATCGCTCCGCTATAGCGAACCGTTGTCCCGGACGACCCGGCTGTCTGTGGGGACGTCTTTCGCCGACAGCGACGTCAACGCGGGCTACCTGTCATACTCAAGTGTCGGGGCCACGACCTCGGTGACCCGACGCCTCAGCAAAAGGCGGTCACTGCGATCCGGGCTCTCGTATACGGCCAGGAACTTCAACGAGCCGCGCGCGGGGACGACTGAGGCAAGAGAGGACAGGCAGTGGCGCTACTTCGGCGAGTACTCTCAGCGGGTCACGAAGAAGATAACCCTCACAGTGGGGTGGCAGGAAACCAAGCGCAGCTCGACGCAGGCCAACCTGAACAAGTCGAGTCCGTCGTGGTACATCCGGACCTCCCGGTGGCTGGACTTGAAGTTCTGAGTCGGTGGCGCAAGATGTCTCGACCGGTAACAGCCCGGGCAGTACCAACGGCGCGGGCCCGGAACTCGGGCCCGCGCTTGTGTGCGTGGCAACCGGGGGCAAGCCCCTGGCTCAGAGCGGCACGCGGTTGGCCCTGAGTTCGTGGGAACCGTCGGGTCGCGTGTATTCGTAGTAGTAGTACAGCGCATCTTCACGCTGCACGACCTCGATGTAGCGGATGGTCTTCTGCGCGTGGGGCGATAGGACGAAGGGCCCGCTCTTGGTCACGCGGCACCAACTGTGCAGGTCAGTGCTTAGACAGATCCCCGGCTTCTCTTCGTAGTTGTCCTCCACGCTCGCGCTTCCGTCATAGAAGCCCACGAACACGGGAGGCATGTACAGGATCGAGCCGATGCGGGTGCAGTACTGATCCCAGCCTTCGTCGGGTGGGGTCAGGACCGCTCCATGCCAGTCCCAGGTCAGGCCATCCTCGCTGGTCGCCAGGCCGGTGAGGGACTTTGTGGTGCCCGTATTGTACACATCGCCGGTGGCGTGCATGACGTCGCGCACGTCGTCCGCGACGGCGTCAGGTGTGGGCGCGTAGCTGGCGATCATGGCCCACAGGCCGCCGACATTGTAGACGCAGGGGTCTTTGACGCCTTCGGCGCGGCACTTGTCGGCGTCCAGAATCCGGGTCCGCTGGGTGACGTCGAAGCCGTCGATGGTGTCGGCCTCGCACAGTTCGATGCACCAGCGGCCGTCCGTGTCGACGAAGCTGAGGTAGATCCGCCAGCGGCCGTCAGGTCCGCGAACGACGGCGGACTTCTCCATTGACTGCGTGTTGAGTTGTTCCTTGGTTGCTCGCCAGACATCCTCGAACACGAGTCCGTCGTCACTCGCGGCGATCCTGCAGTCGACGCCGCGCCCGAGCTCACGGGGCTTGCGGAGTCGGTAGTATAGGTAAAACTTGCGATCCCCGGGGTCATAGATGCAACTGGGCGCGCCGGCCCACCAGCCGGCGCCCTCACCCAGGGGCTCCCGCACGGTCGTTCCCTGCTCCGGGTCAAAGAGAGGGGGATAGGCGAAATGCTTGGCGCCCGGCACGTGCCAGGGCGATCGAGTGGTCACTCACGACACCTCCTTGGTCGGTCCGTCCGCATGAGTGTGCAGTATATGTCGAGTTCGCCGTCAGTGTAAACACGCCTGCCCGTAGTAGCCAGGCGGAACACGCGCAAGGCTGGGAGCCGCGTGACTGAGCACCAAGCGGCTCCAGATGGGCTTAGAAGAGACCTTGCCGCTCGTTCAGAGAAAACAGCGACAGCGACAGACAGCACAGACAGCGACAGAATGCCTTGACAGGGCGAAGCGCGATCTGTATACTCACGCTCCGTTGCTTGGTGGTGAGGGTGCTGAGCAGACGGGTTGAAACGAAGTTCTTGACAATTACCGACCGGGTCGTTAGTATCAGCAACTCTCGTCGGAGTGGTTGCAGTCAGTTGGTGACGCGGACGAGCCGCCGGGAAAAAGTGTTTGACAAGCAGAAGCAAACTTGATAGGCTTACTTCTCCGGTTGGGGGTTGGCGCGACGACGAAGCGCGCCGCGAAGCCGACCGAGCGACAGCAGAAAACACTTGACGACTTGGCGGATGGCTGGTAAGATAGTTATCCGCAGGAAATGTGGTCCTTGAAAACTAAATAGCGTGACGAGTGATTAAGCCAGTTTCTTGAGACATGATTTCCGGCCGGGGTCTATGGCCTCGGTTAGGGACTCGTTTTTTCAATGGAGAGTTTGATCCTGGCTCAGGACGAACGCTGGCGGCGTGCTTAATGAATGCGAGTCGAACGAGAACCAGAGATAACCTTCGGGTAATCTCTGGGGAGAGTGGCGAACGAGTGAGTAACACGTGGGTAACCTGCCTCTAAGACGGGAATAACGGGAGGAAACTCCTGCTAATACCCGATATTCCAGCCCTGCACAAGTGGGGCCGGGAAAGCTCCGGCGCTTAGAGATGGGCCCGCGGTCGATTAGCTAGTTGGTGAGGTAACGGCTCACCAAGGCGATGATCGATAGCCGACCTGAGAGGGTGACCGGCCACACTGGGACTGAGACATGGTCCAGACTCCTACGGGAGTTAGCATCAGGGAATCTTGCGCAATGGGCGAAAGCCCGACGCAGCGACGCCGCGTGGGTGATGAAGGTCTGCGGATCGTAAAGCCCTGTCAGGAGGGAAGAAGTTCTGACTGTACCTCCAAAGGAAGCCCCGGCTAACTACGTGCCAGCAGCCGCGGTAACACGTAGGGGGCAAGCGTTGTCCGGAATTACTGGGCGTAAAGCGCGCGCAGGCGGTCTAGTAAGCAGCGGGTGAAATTCCGGGGCTCAACCCCGGCGCTGCTCGCTGAACTGCTAGACTAGAGTACGGGAGAGGGCAGTGGAATTGCTGGTGTAGCGGTGGAATGCGTAAATATCAGCAAGAACACCAGTGGCGAAGGCTGCTGCCTGGAACGTTACTGACGCTGAGGCGCGAAAGCTAGGGGAGCGAACCGGATTAGATACCCGGGTAGTCCTAGCTGTAAACGATGGACACTAGGTGTTGGGAGCATCGACCCTCTCAGTGCTGTTATGCTAACGCGTTAAGTGTCCCGCCTGGGGAGTACGGCCGCAAGGTTGAAACTCAAAGGAATTGACGGGGGCCCGCACAAGCGGTGGAGCATGCGGGTTAATAGGATGATACGCCAAGAACCTTACCAAGGCTTGACATCGTTCGGACAGCCTGTGAAAGCAGGTCTCTTAGGTAACCCCTAAGTCGAATGACAGATGGTGCATGGTTGTCGTCAGCTCGTGCCGTGAGGTGTTGGGTTAAGTCCCGCAACGAGCGCAACCCTCGCCAGATGTTGCCATCGGGTCTTCGGACGCCGGGCACTCTTCTGGGACTGCCTGAGTAATCAGGAGGAAGGAGAGGATGACGTCAAATCTGCATGCCTCTTACGCCTTGGGCTGCACGCGTGCTACAATGGCGGGTACAAAGGGTTGCTAAGCCGCGAGGTGGAGCTAATCCCCCAAAACCCGTCTCAGTTCGGATCGGATGTCTGCAACTCGACTCCGTGAAGGTGGAATCGCTAGTAACCGTGGATCAGCAACGCCACGGTGAATACGTTCCCGGGCCTTGTACACACCGCCCGTCAAGTCACGGAAGCAGGAAGTACCCGAAGTCCACTGCGGTGGCCGAAGGTAAGTCCTGTGACTGGGACTAAGTCGTAACAAGGTAGCCGTACCGGAAGGTGCGGCTGGATCACCTCCTTTCTAAGGAGAGAACTATCTTTCGATAGTTCAGGTCGATTGGCTAATCACGACCACGCTATTTAGTTTTGAAGGGCCACATCATCAACGGTGGAGGCATCGGGACATCCGTATCGAAAAGCGGATATCGAACTGAAGCTGGCAGGACTGTGATGGGGCGTTCCCGCGAGGGGCCTGATCCCCTCGCGTTTTTTGTGTCGGACCGTGCACCTTCGAAGCGAGACTCATGGGCCGGTAGCTCAGCTGGTCTAGAGCGCGCCCCTGATAAGGGCGAGGTCGGTGGTTCAAGTCCACCTCGGCCCACCACTCAAGCCAGAGTGCGTGACGCGAACGGCGCGGACTGCGGCCTGGCGGGGACGTAGCTCAGTTGGGAGAGCGGCTGCCTTGCACGCAGCAGGTCACCGGTTCGATCCCGGTCGTCTCCACCAAGACACATCCCGCGGATTGGTGGGTGGGGTCCTTATGAAGAAGGAACCCACCCTCGAAGTCGTAGGACGTGCGAACGTTGCACCTTGACAACTGCATAGCGGTCGATCGTAGCGCAAGCTACGAAACAAGCCGAAGGATCAATCTCACTTTGCGTGGTCAAGCTAAGAAGGGCGCACGGTGGATGCCTAGGCACTGAGAGCCGATGAAGGGCGTAGCAAGCAACGAAATTGCCCCGGGGAGCTGCAAGCAAGCCGAGATCCGGGGATGCCCGAATGGGGAAACCTAACGCCGGTAACGCGGCGTTGCCCGTACCTGAACACATAGGGTACGGAGCGGCAAGCGAGCGAATTGAAACATCTTAGTAGCTCGAGGAACGGAAAGCAACCGCGACTCCCTTAGTAGTGGCGAGCGAACGGGGATCAGCCCAAACCCGGTGTGTGTATAGCCCGTAGGCGTTGCACATCGGGGGTCGAGGGAAGGCTCATCTGGCCCTACGGAGCCAGTACGGAGTTACAAAACACCAGTCTAGCCGAACATGCCTGGAAAGGCGGGCCATAGCGGGTAATAGCCCCGTAGGCGAAAGATCGGTGTCTCCTAGAGCTTCTCCCAAGTAGCACCGGACACGTGATACCCGGTGTGAATCCAGAGGGACCACCCTCTAAGGCTAAGTACTCTCAGTGACCGATAGTGAACCAGTACCGTGAGGGAAAGGTGAAAAGCACCCCGGAAGGGGAGTGAAATAGTACCTGAAACCGTGTGCCTACAACCGGTCGGAGCCCGTTGGTCTTCGGACCAGGGTGACGGCGTGCCTCTTGCATAATGAACCGGCGAGTTATGGTGTGCAGCAAGGTTAAGCCGAGAACGGTGGAGCCGCAGGGAAACCAAGTCCGAATAGGGCGACACAGTTGCATGCCATAGACCCGAAACCAGGCGAGCTATCCATGGCCAGGGTGAAGCGCAGTTAATCCTGCGTGGAGGCCCGAACCGATCAGTGCTGAAAAACTGTCGGATGAGCTGTGGATAGGGGTGAAAAGCCAACCGAGCCTGGCGATAGCTGGTTCTCCCCGAAATAGCTTTAGGGCTAGCCTCAAGCGTTCAGTCACGGAGGTAGAGCACTGAATCGGCTAGGGCCCTTGACAGGGTACCAACCCGAATCAAACTCCGAATGCCGTGACTTCAGAGCTTGGGAGTCGGACTGCGAGGGATAAGCCCCGCGGTCAAAAGGGAAACAGCCCAGACCACCAGCTAAGGTCCCTAAGATAGACTAAGTGGTAAAGGATGTGGAGTCGCTGAAACAGCCAGGAGGTTGGCTTAGAAGCAGCCATTCCTTTAAAGAGTGCGTAACAGCTCACTGGTCGAGTGCCTCTGCGCCGAAAATTCAACGGGGCTAAGTCTATCACCGAAGCTGTGGATTCATAGAGTGGGTTGAGGTTACGCTCGACGGTATCCAAGCTGTCCGGATTTGCTTCGGCATCTCCGGGGGGTTTGGAGCCCCGAGCAACATACCTCCTCCCGATTGCTCTATGTCTGGTAGGGGAGCGTTCCGCTCTAGGACGAAGGCAGATCGTAAGGACTGCTGGACGAAGCGGAAGCGAGAATGCCGGTACGAGTAGCGAAAAGTAGAGTGAGAATCTCTACCGCCGAAAGCCCAAGGTTTCTTAAGCAAGGTTCGTCCGCTTAAGGTTAGCCGGGCCTAAGCCGAGAGCGAAAGCTGTAGGCGATGGACAGTCGGTTCATATTCCGACGCCACTATCTGACGTTATCACCGATGGGGGGACGCAGAAGGGGCGGCCATCCGCGTGATTGGTTGTGCGCGGCTAAGCCCGTAGGGGGATTGGGTAGGTAAATCCGCCCGATCTCAACCCCGAGAGGTAAGGGAGCCGTCGTAATGGCGGCGAAGTGGCCATTCCCATGCTGCCAAGAAAAGCCCCTAGGGAGTCAGATGGTGCCCGTACCGTAAACCGACACAGGTGGGCAGGGAGAGAATCCTAAGGCGCGCGAGAGAACCCTCGTTAAGGAACTCGGCAAAATCACCCCGTAACTTCGGGAGAAGGGGTGCCTCCAAGTGTGACCCGGCTTGCCCGGCGAGCATGCGGAGGTCGCAGAGAAACGGCAGGAGCGACTGTTTACCAAAAACACAGGTCTCTGCAAAGGCGCAAGCCAATGTATAGGGGCTGACGCCTGTCCGGTGCCATACGGTTAAGGGGAAGGGTCAGGCTGCATTTATGTGGCCGAAGCTCTGAACCGAAGCCTTGGTGAACGACGGCTCTAACCATGAGAGTCCTATGGTAGCGAAATTCCTCGTCGGATAATACCCGACCTGCACGAAAGGCGTAACGACTCCTGCACTGTCTCAACGAGGGACTCGGCGAAACTGTAGCACCAGCGAAGATGCTGGTTACCCGCAACAAGACGGAAAGACCCCGTGGAGCTTTACTGTAGCCTGGTATTGAATTTGACTTTGCGGCGTAGAGCATAGGTGGGAGGCTTTGAAGCGAGCTCGCTAGGGCTCGTGGAGCCATCACTGGAATACCACCCTCCGTAAGGTTGGAATTCTAACCCGGACCGTTATCCGGTTCGGAGACAGTATCAGGTGGGCAGTTTGACTGGGGCGGTCGCCTCCCAAAAAGTAACGGAGGCGTACAAAGGTTCCCTCAGCGCGGTTGGAAATCGCGCGTAGAGCATAAGGGTATAAGGGAGCTTAACTGCGAGACCTACAAGTCGAGCAGATGCGAAAGCAGGTCCTAGTGACCCCGCGGTTCCGAGTGGAAGGGCCGCCGATCAACGGACAAAAGTTACCCCGGGGATAACAGGCTAATTCCGCCCGCGCGTTCACAGCGACGGCGGAGCTTGGCACCTCGATGTCGGCTCGTCACATCCTGGGGCTGGATTCGGTCCCAAGGGTTGGGCTGCTCGCCCATTAAAGTGGTACGCGAGCTGGGTTCAGAACGTCGTGAGACAGTTCGGTCCCTATCTGTTGTGGGCGTTGGAAACTTGAAGGGAGCTGCCCCCAGTACGAGAGGACCGGGGCGGACAGACCTCTGGTGTACCTGTTGTCGCGCCAGCGGCATACGCAGGGTAGCTACGTCTGGAAGGGATAAGCGCTGAAAGCATCTAAGCACGAAGCCCACCCTAAGACAAGGTTTCCTCGAGGTTTGACCTGTAAGGGCCCTGGTAGACTACCAGGTTGATAGGCCGGGTGTGTAAGGACAGCAATGTCTTGAGCTTACCGGTACTAATCGCCCGAGCGCTTGCCACGCTTGCACTCATTTCTTTCGGCTTAATCGATCCGCTATGCAGTTGTGAAGGTGGTAACGCCTTGACAACCGTTTTTCCCGGTGACACTAGCGGGGGGGCCACACCCGTTCCCATTCCGAACACGGTAGTAAAGTCCCCTAGCGCCGATGGTACTGCGATGGAGACGTCGTGGGAGAGTAGGTCGTCGCCGGGTCTATCTTGGGCCGAGGCAAAAATGCCTCGGCCCGTCGTAGATTGTATAGGTTCCCCGGTAGCTCAATGGTAGAGCGGATGGCTGTTAACCATTAGGTTGCTGGTTCGAGTCCGGCCCGGGGAGCCAACTGACCACAATTCCGAACCAGGCGCGGTTCGGTTCATGTCTTTTGCCTATTGACCCCAGGATCACACTTGAGCTTGGGGTCTTTGCAGTTCTGGGGCATGGGACCCAGCCGCAGCAGGGCACGCCCCGCACAAGCCAAGGCCCGGCGGTCACGATCACTACGGAGCGGACGAGATGTCATCGCCAACGACGGAGACGAGACGACGAAGAGCAAGTGCTGGAACATGCACGGAGGCCGCTTGTACTGGGAGAGGGAGCCAAGACCGGTACCGTGAGTTGAGCCACGGCCCGTTATGGCCCGGAAAGGCCACACAGATCGTTCTTGGGACCGTAAGGGCCGAGCGCTTCAAGCTTTGCCATGAGACCATCATCCCGAAGATGAAAGAAGCCCTCGAGCACCCCGGCAACTCCGCGTGCCTGTCCAATTTCCGCGTCGGCGCCGGACTCGAGGAGGGTGAGCATCGCGGCACGAACTGGAGTGATGGCGACTGCTACAAGTGGATCCAGGCCATGGCCCACGTGTATGCGATCACTCGGGATGCCAAGCTGGACCGGGAGATGGACTACTGGATTGATCTGATCGCCCGGACCCAGGCTGAGGACGGCTATATCTCAACCCAAACGCAACTGGACCCCGACAAGGAACGCTGGGGCAAGCGTCAGTTCCACGAGCTCTACAACATGGGGCATCTGATGACCGCCGCCGGCGTGCACTCCCACGTCACGGGAAAGACAACGTTCCTCTCTGTCGCGCGGAAAGTGGGCGACTACCTGTACGAGACGTTCGCGTCACGCCCCCCCGAGTTGGGCCGGTTCGGGTTCAACCCCTCACAGATCATGGGCCTCGTCGACCTGTACAGGGCGACCGGGGAGGAACGCTATTTGGAGCTCGCGGGGATCTTCGTCGATATGAGGGGTTCGGGCCCGACGCCTGTCATGCCCTGGGGGCGGCCGGAATACGACGATTCGCACCGTGGCGACCAGAACCAGGACCGCGTGCCACTCCGGGAGGAGACCCAGGCGGTTGGTCACGCGGTCACCGCGATCTATCTGTGGTGCGGCGCCGCGGACGTGGCGGCTGAGACGGGGGAAGCAGAACTCATCGAGGCCCTCGACCGTATCTGGCGCGATGTGGTGGAGAAGAAAATGTACATCACGGGAGCGGTGGGGCCCTACCACCATGGAGTATCGCCCCGTGGAGACAAGGTGCATGAGGCATTCGGACGCGTCTACGAGCTGCCGAATGCTACTGCCTACAATGAGACCTGTGCCAACATCGGCAACGGCATGTGGAACAAGCGGATGCTCGAACTCACCGGTGAGGCGAGGTTCGCGGATGTCATGGAGCAGGTGCTGCACAACAGCGCGATCTCAACCATGGACATCGACGGCACGAGCTTTTGCTACACCAACCCGCTGGCTCGCAGCGACTGGACTCCGGTGTTGAGTCAGGACAGTGCCCAGCGCTGGTCGGAGTTCAAGTGCTACTGTTGCCCTCCGCAGGTTGCGCGGACCCTTGCCCAGACCCACGAGTGGGCCTACGCCTTCTCAGACGACGGTGTCTGGGTGAATCTCTACGGCAGCAGCGTGCTTGATACGGAACTGCCGGGTCTCGGTGGGGTCAAACTCACGCAGGAAACTGATTACCCCTGGGACGGGACGATCACCATCACGATGGATGCCGCGCCGCAAGCCGAGATGGCACTGCGGTTGCGGATTCCCGGTTGGGCCGATTCGGCCACGATTTCGGTCAACGGTGAGGACGCGGAGAGTGCCGCCGTCCCGGGGACCTACGCCGTGCTGAAGCGACGTTGGCGGGCGGGAGACACGGTGACGCTGGAGTTGCCCCTGCGGCCACGACTGATGATGGCGCATCCGGAGGTCGAGGCGGCGCACAACCAGGTCGCTGTGATGCGCGGCCCCATTGTGTACTGCCTGGAAGCCGCCGACCTGCCGGAAGGCGTGCCGGTGCACGAGGTGTGCATACCGCGCGACATCGAGTTGACGGCCAAGTTCGAAGTAGAACTGCTCGGGGGAGTGACCGTGCTCGAGGGCATAGCCTGCCGCCGACGCAATCCGGACTGGAGCGACAGGCTTTACGCCGAGCTTCCGAACGCGGCATGCGAGCGCCTGCCGATCCGCCTGATCCCCTATTACGCATGGCTGAACCGGGGGCAGCATGATATGAGAATCTGGCTGCCGGTAGAATGATGTGTCTGGGCGCTGCATTCCGGTTCCGCGCCCGAAATCACCGGCTGGGTCGCCGATCCCGCGAGGCGCTCAGGCAGTAGATTACTGCAATAGGAGAAGGTCTCTATGACAGGGCACTACATAGTCTTCGAATCGATCGGCAGAGCCGTGCTGAAGCCGTTCGATGTGCCGCAACCCAAGGCCGGTGAAGTCCTCCTGGAGAACGAGTACACGGTGGTCAGCGCCGGCACGTGAAGTCCTCCTGGAGAACGAGTACACGGTGGTCAGCGCCGGCACGGAGCGGGCCAATCTACTGAACCTGCCGAACACGTCAGGCGGGTTCCCCTACCACCCGGGCTACTGCGGCATCGGGCGCGTGATCGCCCTTGGCGAGGGCGTTGAGAACGCCACGATCGGCGACCGCGCACTGGCCGAATCCTCCGGACACCGATCCCATGCCGTGCAGCGGGCTGCGGACCTGACGGTGGTCAACGACGACCGCATCGAGTCCCTCGATGCGGCCTTTGTCGGCCGCGATGGGGCTCCAGGGCGTCCGCAAACTCAAGCTCGAACTCGGTGAATCGGCGATGGTGATCGGGCTCGGGCTTCTCGGCGTGTTCGCCGCCCAACTGGCGGCGATCGATGGCGCCATTCCGGTGATCGTCTCGGATTTTGACAAGCGCCGCCGAGACTTGGCTCTCTCCCTGGGAGCCGATCACGCGTTCTCACCGGATGAGGAGAACCTTGTCGAGAAGATCAAGGAGCTGACGTACGGCAAAGGCCCCAACGCGATCGTCGAGGTGACCGGAGCCGCCGTGGCGCTTCAGCAGGCGTTGACCTATGTGGCTCGGGAGGGACGGATCAGTCTCCTCGGCTGCACACGGATTCCTGACGCGAACATCGACTTCTACCACTATGTCCATAAGCCCGGCGTGTCCCTCATCGGAGCCCACACCTTCGTGCGCCCGAATGTGGAGTCCCGTCCCGGCTACTGGACCGCCCAGGATGATTACCGCACCCTCCTGGCGCTCATCGCAGCGAAGCGTCTCAAGGTTCAGCCGATCATCTCGGAAGTCGTCTCCCCGGAATGCGCTCCGGCGATCTACACTCGTCTCGCCGAGGAGAAGCAGCCACCTCTCGGCATCGTCTTCGACTGGGAGCAGATACGATGAACCCCATTAAGATCGGCCAGATTGGTGTCGGACACGAGCATGCGTCGGGGAGAATGGACGCGCTTCGCCGTCTCCCGGAGTTCTACGAAGTCGTCGGCATTGTTGAGGAGGACAACCCGGACTGGCCTTCCAGCACAGCCTATGACGGCCTGGAGTTGATGACCGAGGACGAACTGCTGAACACCCCGGGCCTGCAAGCCGTCGCGGTCGAGACGAACAACGCCGACCTGGCGGAAACCGCCATCCGCTGCATGGAGCACGGGCTGCACGTGGCGATGGACAAGCCCGGCGGCGAGACACTGGCGCCGTTCAGGCAGCTCATCGAGGGCTGCAAGGCCCGGGGACTGGCCATCCAGTTGGGTTACATGTACCGGGCGAACCCGGCCATCAAGTTCTGCTTCCGGGCGCTGCGCGAGGGCTGGCTGGGCGAGATCTTCGAGGTCCACGCGGTCATGAGCCGCTGGGACGGGGATCCATACCGCCAGTTCCTGAGCCGGTTCTCCGGTGGCGCGATGTACAACTTCGGCAGCCATCTGATCGACCTCGTAGTTGCGATGCTCGGGCGGCCGGATAACGTGACATCGTTCCAGAAAGCAACCCGCGACGACGGCCTCAACGACAACGGGCTCGCGGTGCTGGAGTACCCTCGGGCGACGGCCACCATCCGTTCCTCCGTAGCGGAAGTGGATGGAATGAAGCATCGCCGGCTGATTATCTGCGGCACCGGGGGAACCGCCGAAATCTGCCCGCTGGAAAAGCCGTCGGGAGGGTACGGCTTGGATCCCCTTCACGTGCGGCTGACCCTCCTGGAAGACAATCCGGAGCACGGTGCCGGCACCCACATTGTCAACGTGGGCACCATGAATGGGCGGTACGAAGACCAGTTGATCGAGCTCGCCGGGGTCATCAACGGTGAGATCGAGAACCCGTACTCGTATGAGCATGAACTCCTGGTACAAGAGACGCTCCTCGCCGCCGCCGGGTATACGACCTGGCGATGACGATGGTGGGACACAGGAATGTGCTCATCATCCACACGGGCCGGCAGACGTATGACAGTCTCGGATGCACGGGCAACCCTCGTGCTGATACGCCCAACATCGACCGCCTTGCCCGCGAGGGGAGTGACCAAGCAGAGCGAGTATAGAGACTCATGGCTGACGACCGTTCAGGCGAGGTATGACGCCCTGAGCGCCCCATAATCCAAGCACAGACCCATCGGTCCTCAGTCCTGACCGCTATGATCGCTACCTGGGGGAGTCGGGCATCACGTTCGGTCGGCGAGTCGACTTGCTGAGCGTGGGTCGGCAGCGGGGGAAGCGCGTGTAAGAGGAGCCGGAGCGCCCCGGGGCCGGCCCGTGGTGCGGATCATGGATTGGGGATTACTCTCACCTTCACGCTGTCGATACAGAGGATGGAGCGGGTTGAATCCGGTCCGATGCCGATGGCGCGGAGGCGCCGGACGTCGTCGTGAGCGAAGGGTATGTCGCGAGCCGTGCGGCCGTTCACAGTCAGGTCGAAGCACCTCCGGTCCAGATCAGCGCGGATGAAGACATCCTGCCATGCGTCCGTCTCAAGGGCGAGGTCCGGCAAAGGGGTCTGGCGCTCGCGGTAGTACACGACCCCGCCGTCGGGCTTGAAGGACACATGGAAGCCTCGCCGCGAGAAGTCGTTCGGCGGGTTGTCGAAGGCGTATAGGTCGACCAAGTTGGCGTTGGTTGAGGGCACGTAGATCCGCGCGGATAGTTCCACGATCCCTCTCGCGCTGTCCGCCGCGTCCTGCGGATCGAGGCGCACCCACGCGAAGCCGCCCTGGTCATGGCCTTCATCACCGCGCTCGGTTTTCAGGTAGTGCCTGGCCCCGGGCTTGCCGCTGCCAGGCGGTCGTCGCTTCCGCCGGGCCGATGCGTACCTGCCAAAACCACCCCGCATCAATGACCATGATGCCGACCCCATGCGTCTGTGTGCCGGGCTTGGCCGTCACGAGGTCACGGCCGCGCATCCAGGCGCTGAGCGTGTACGTCTCGCCCGTCTTCAGGGGCACCGAGACGTCCCTGCGGCGGACGTCCTCGCCATTGCCGCGCAGGTGCAGCGAGTGCGTGCCGGCGATGCTCTCCGTGTCTGTGAATCGGATGCCTTTCCCCTCCCAGCGTTCAGCGGCCGGGGGCTCGAAGTCGCCGCCCACAACGTAGTTCTTCATTGGTTTCGGCACGCGATCCGCCGCGATCAGCTCGGCAGCACAGGCGAGGTGCGTTGTCGTCGCGCCCATGATCGCGATGGTGAGAAGATGGAGCACTCGCATAGTGGCCTCCTTCATCTGCACGCCGCGTACTGACTCACTCGCCAGAGGGATGATCCTGCCGCCGATGGCACAGGATTGCCCTCGAACTTCTCCGGCTGGTGCCGAGCCTTCGCGAGGCCCCGTGTCCGAGCGACGATCATGTCATCGGCGAATAGCTGCCGGTCACGACCGAGTAAGTAGCGCAACACGGTCTGGCCTCTCTCGGTGGTATGCGGTGAGTATACAACGTCGCTTCCGCGATCGGGAAGGAGACCGGGGCCCAGCCGCAACACGTGACTGCGGCTCTGGCCCGAGTACGCCCGAGACAAACGGATATTGATCGGCCCACGACAGGAGGTGAACACAGATCGGCCTGGGAAGGGATTGCACTGGAAGCGATGTCGACAGATAGAGGAGGAACGGCGGCGGGAGGCAGGTGACGGGCGCAAACTATGCCAAGCCTTCCTGGGACAAGCGGCCGCGCCGCCAAGTCCGGCGCCGTGCCGCCCTACCAGAAGCGCCTCGCCCTCCACACCGCCAAACCAGAGGCGGCGCCAAGGGGAGGTCGGGAGATGACCGACAAGGATCGAGTGCTCGGCGTGGACTGCGCCATCGAGAGCCGATACGACGTGGTGAAGAATCCGCCGGCTCCCCTGCCGATCGCGAAGGGCGATCAGCCGGACATGTTCTTTGGGCTGATGGGGCGAATGGTGCGAGGGATGTTGGGGACGTCGGCGGGCGGGATCGTGTACTACGAGCACTGTGGGAACGACGAGCGGACCTGGGAGACGCTGCGAGAGGCGCATGGCCTGGCCGACCGCGGGTGACCATGGCCTACTCCGGCCTGCCGAACCTCTCGCCCAGCGCACCCGCTGGGAACCGGTCTGCGGCTCGTCCACTGTCGAGCATGGCTTGGAACATGGCCGCTCCGGCTTCGCGCACGGTTGTAGTGCCGGGCGTTGAATCCGCCGCCGGTGAGCGCGTGGCCCGAATCGCCATGGACCGGGACGGGCTGAAGATCAACTGCCTCAGTTTTCCTCTCACAAGGTCGAAGGGGCGTGCGGACGAGATGGCGAATGGGCCCGTCACGCGTCCGCCGGGCCGCACGGCGGCGACAATGGACGGTGAGGAGACGGTCGAGCATGACACCAAAGGCCATCTTGACGTTGGCGATTGTCGCATTGATGACGACTCCTGTCACCGGGTCAGACCTGGAACTGGTGAGGGCGGGACAGGCCAGTGGAGAGATCGTCCTGCCCGTCGATCCCGCACCCTTCGTCGAGCCGGCCGCGCAAGAGCTCAGCCATTACGTGCAGAAAATGTCGGGAGCCCGGTTGGAGGTAGTCTCGCAGGCCAGTGGCGATTCCCCGGCAATCTACCTTGGGGCGCCGGACGATGACTGGGCGAATGCGATGGACCTGGAGTCTCTGGTTTTCGACGGCTTCGTCGTGGACTGCGACGGCTCACGCCTGATCATCGCGGGCAAGGTGCCCGAGGGCACGCTGAACGGTGTCTACTGGTTGCTGGAGGAGCTCGGGGTCCGCTGGTTCATCCCCACGGACCTGGGCGAAAATGTGCCGCGGATGGCCACAGTGACCATCCCCGAGATGCGTCGTCGCGTTGAGCCGCGTTTCCCCTGTCGCCGCAATCACGGGATCGACACTTCCATCAAACCGGACGGAGACATCTGGCGCCGGCGCCTGCGCATCACCAGCCACGCACTCAACGTGCCCTTCAACCGCTACTCACACAACCTGTATAAGGTGTTCCCGGTCCAGAAGTACGGCGAGAGCCACCCGGAGTACTATCCACTAATCAATGGGAAGCGGAGGGTCCCAGCGCGGGGTCTCATCCACGCGTGGCAGCCCTGTACGAGCAATCCCGAGGTCATACAGTTGACCATCGAGGCCGCCCGCAAGTGGTTCTCGGACCACCCCGAGTGCAACTTCTTCTCCGTGGGCATGAACGACGGGCGCGGCTGGTGCGAGTGCGAGAACTGCAAGGCACTGGACATCCCTGGGGAGACTTTCCGCGGGCGTCCGGTCGTTTCCACCCGATATTTCACCTTCGTGAAGCAAGTCGCCGAAGCTGTCGCCGAGACGCATCCGGACAAGTACATCTCCTGCATCGCCTACTCATCGGTGGAGCCGCTCCCGCAGAATGTGGAGTTGCCGTCGAACGTAATGGTGGTGATTACCCAGGACGTGGGGCAGTGGCATGATCCGGAGTACAAGCGGGAGGATCAGGACTTCGCCCGGCGGTGGGCAGAGGCCGCCGGGGCGTTCGGCACCTACGACTATACCGGACTCGGGTGGATGCTACCCCGGAGCTACCCGCATCTGATGGCTGAATCCCTGCGCTTCTACGATAGCGTTGGTGCTGTGGCGATCACGAATGAGGCGTGGCCGATCTGGTGGTATTCGGGCCCGATGATGTACCTGCGGGCGAAGCTGATGTGGGATCCCGACCAGGACCCGGACGAGATTCTGGACGAGTTCTACTCGGGCTTCTTCGGCCCGGCAGAAGCACCGATGAAGCGTCTCTATGATCGCTTCGAGGCGTGCATGGAGAGAGAGCGAGAAGGCAAGTGGTTCGAGGGCCTGTCATCAGTGCTTCACCAGATCGCGCTCTGGACGCCGGAGGACTTGGAGGCGTCCCTCGCAGACCTGGCGCAGGCCGCGCAGCTGGTCGGTGAGGAGCCATACGCTTCGCGTGTCGCCTTTGTGGCGAAGGGATTCTCGTGGACCGAGGCGATTCTGCGCGAGTACTGGCAAGCCGAGAGGGTCTTGCAGGTGACACAGGAGACGGACGCCGACGCGAACGTGCTGCTGGATGAACTCGCGACCCTCGCGCGTCTGATGCGGGCGCGCGAAGCCCTGTGCGCCGAGATCCGGGAGGATGAACTGATCTCAGGCATCTACAACCGCGTTTTCAGCACGCATGCCGGCCGTCTCAACTCGTGGTACGCCGAGGTCGATTCGGCCTTCACCAGGGGTATGGGTGTGCTGCACGCGCGAAGCGACGAGGTGGCCCCCGAGCGCCTCCAGCGCATCGTGGCTGCCGCCAGTGATCGCGTCGCGACGCAACTGCGCGCCTTCGCCTGGATCCGGGAGAATCCAGACGCCCCGAATCTGTGTGTGAACGCCGGCTTCGAGGCAACCGCCGCCGGCCCGGCGCCCGAGGGCATCGACTGGGTCACGACCAATACGCCGCCTGGCTGGTCGAAGTGGTCGATCGACAACAAGCCCCACCGGCTGACGTGGGAACAGGAGGGTGGGCGTGGTGGCCCCCGGTGCGGGAAGATCAGCGCTGCGCGGAATGCCACCTTCATCGGGCGCGTCCGCGTCAAGCCTGGGGAAGCCTACTATGCCTCAGTCTGGATGAAGAGCGAGGGCTTGGGCGGACAGCATCCGAAGCTGTCGGTCAGGTGGCAGAGTCCGGAAGGCAAGTGGGTGCGCCAGGATGCCGACACCATGGTGAATGGCGTCGGCGGCACGGGACGGTGGCAACTGCTCAGCACTGTCGCCCCGGTGCCTGAGGAGGCGGGGCTGCTGATCCTCCTGCCGGGCGCGCTGGACCAGCAACCGGAGGACACGGTGGTCTTCGATGACGCACGCATCGTCCGCTTGCCCGATGACCTTGGCGCGGCACTGGACTGAGCCCCCGGAGAGGGGCGACAGGACACGGCCCGCCACAAGGGGTCTTCTGACGCCCCTTCCAGGGGCTCACGGGACGGCCCGCAGGCTGAAGACCTGCGGCTACGACGGCGAACGGCAACGCCGGGGGCTAACGGCTACGGAGCCGTCTGCGCCGCTGACAAGATGTGTGCAATGCAGAGGTCCGCTCCCGCGGCGTACGCTCAAGACTCACGCCATCTCTCTCGCCTGATGGCATAGTCTGCCATCCAGTCCTCACTCAGTGACGACCACCACCTCGCCCTCGAGCAACCGTATCGCCAGCCGGCCGTCACGCTCACTTGCGCCGCCGTGCAGGCCGGTAATCGCGCGTCCGTCCACCCCGAGCTTTGAGAGATCAATCTCGACATCCGCGTCGGCGGAGGACATGACCCTCAACCCGTCCGAGTCCCAGCGAAGCATCACATTCGTCGCATGCTGGGCTGTGAAGGTCATCTCGGGCGAATCGCAGCGCACATTCCCCACGAACAGAGCGCCTGGCGCCCGGTACTCGTAGACCGTGTTGATCCGCGTCGGGCCGCGTTCGACCTTCAGCTCTCCACGCTCCATCCCGGCGTCGATGCAGTCGCGCAGGAAGCGCAGCGCGTGGCAGATCGGCTTGGGCCGCCCGCTGATGGTACCGTCGTAGTAGTGCATGCCGAACCGGCCCTG
>JALGSS010000385.1 GCA_029821745.1 Candidatus Zipacnadia bacterium | reverse complement strand
GTTGAGGCGCAGAATATCGGGGTACCTTCCCCTGAGGAATCCCACGAGCGCGATCTTGGCTGTGTGGTCGGCAGGCTTCTTCATCGCTTCATCGAATAGCCCCCACTCCGTGTGCGACTTGCCGTACCATTCGAGTTCATTGTCGAGGAAGTACCCGAACAGCCAGGGGTCACTGATGTCCTGACAGGCTTGCTGGGCCCGCTTGTCGCAGTAACCGGGCCATTTGGGGCTGAACACGTTGGGGAACCCGGTCTTCGGGCAGATGTCGTCGTAGTCGGAGAACGCGCTGCCGAAGCTGATGAAGTCGGTATGGGCAAGACCCTTGTACCGGCACTCGTGCCCGTTCCCGGCCCCCAGCAGGTTGAAGTTCCAAGCCTTAAGCCGATCAGTGGTGCGCACAGCCCAGTCGCCGGGGCCATCCCACTTTTCTGCGTTCTTCTTGCCGTATGGCGCATAGCCCAACTCCTGGCACCAGTGACCGCTGAACCGGCAGTGGTCGGTGCCGATGGCGTAGAACGGTCGCCCCATCGGATCGATGACCCACCACCTGTCATCGCGCCTCTCTGTGCGGAAGAAGCCAGTGGCCTCGCCCACCGGGAGATCAGATGCGGACACGGCATAGGCCGGGTATGTCTTCTCCGCGATCGGGGGGTCGGGAACCGCACCGGAGGCCGTCAAGCGCACATCATCAAAGCTGCCGACAAGCTGCGACGCTCTCAGCCCCGGCCGCCCGATCTTGCCGGCTGGGCCCGTGAATTCGTAGGCAATGTTGACGACCTCATTGCCGGCCGGATCCCAGATCCGCCCCCGGATTCCGCCCGGATCGAGGTCTAGCTGGAGCTTGTACGGCGTACCGTACTGCCAGTCGAAATCGCCGCCCTTGCCGGACGTGCGGCGAACATGGTCTCCGGAGGGCCACTTGCCTTCAAAGCGCTGACTGAGCTCGCAGAAGTGCCCGTTGTCCGCGGCCTGGGGAGCCTCGACGAGAGCCAGGTGCCAAAAGTGCTCCGAGTCGCCATACGCAGCTAAACCGGCGATCTTCCAGTCAGTTCCGCGAGATCGCGTCAGCACGACGGTCGCCTCCAGCTTCAGGCGTTCGTATCGGGGCTGACCAGCGATGAACGCGGTTGTCATGGGGCCATCGAAGGAGTACGCGCCGTCGCGGACCTCCCAGATGATCGACGGGCTGCTCCATTTCGGGGCCCCGTCACTGCCCTCGGGATAGCCGGCGAAGTCATCCGACCACTCCACCGTCTGGGCCAAGGCGCAGGAAGCGAACACACTGATCAGGATGCAGAATGCCGGACGCATCAAGCACACCTCGTGGGAAGCGTCGTTGGGTGAGGAGCCTTCGAGAACCGCTCAGCTCGCGGCAGCGTCCTCTCGCCGGCTGAAGACCCTTTCGCATGTGTAGGATATGACATGCGGGAGGCGTATGCAACCCGTCTCCACGCACGAAAACGGCGCCTCCGATACTGCCGGGAGGCGCCGCGTAAGTGGTTCGGTGAGCGTTAATAGCTAGTCTCGGTCGAACCAATCCAGATGTGCATGCAGGTTGGACAGCATGTACCACTTGGCGTGACCGTCGACCATGCCGATGTTCATGCCCTCGTTGTGGCGGTCGGCCATGTTGGCCCAGTAGCTCTCGGGAAGATGCGGCGGGGGCGGGAATATGACCCCACGATTGACCGTGTGGTTGATCTCGCCGATGATGATCGTCTCAGAGGGTTGCTTGATCTCCGCGAGGGAGTACGGGCCCCAACTGAAGTCCGGCGTCGCCCATCCGCCGAGGAAGCGGTAGTTGTATCCGTAGCCACCCGAGCCCGTCCAGCCGGTTCCGGCCGCCAAGTTCGGGGCGCTCGGGCATGTGAACATCTGCCAGTTCTTGACGTAGGGCTGCAAGACGGTGGGCCAGTAGCCCACTGACGCACCGTACCAGTAGAATGGCAGTATGTCGTCGTAGTCCGAGGCGTACATCAGGATCGCCAGGTTGATCTGCTTTACGTTGCTCAGACAACTGGTCTGTCGGGCCTTCTCCCGCGCTCGGGCGAAGACTGGGAAAAGGATTGCTGCCAGAATCGCGATGATCGCAATTACAACCAGCAGTTCGATGAGAGTGAATCCGCAGCGTCGCATCTTGTTCCGTCGTGCCTCCTAGTGCAACATCAAGATTATGTATCGGAACTAAGTTTACCCTATAATTAATGTATTGCACAACTATAGATAATGAAATTCCTTTCATGATCCCGGGACGGAGGGATAGGACATCGCCCTCGGTCCTGGAGTAGCCCGCGTGGGGAGGGATCGCGGCGATTTCACTGTCGGACGATGGCTGGAGCTAACGGGGGCTCAGGCAAGCGCGCAGGAATTCCACATCGCACACGTCAGTCGGCAATGGCAGTTCGGGGAAAGCAAGTGTGCGGCAGCAACGCAACACACACGTCCGCTTCAGCCGCGATGAGAGCAGGCCGGTTGCGCGGTGAGTCATGTTTCTGGTGCACGTGCCGCGCCGGGAGAGTGGAGTGTCAATCCCGGCGGGCGACGCGTCTGGCCTGTGGGCAGGAGACCGTGAAGACCAGAGCGACAATGCCCAGGAGCGTCGCGCCAATCATGTACCAGATAACCGGGTGAACCGGGGACGCGACGAGGCGCGGGCCGAGAAACAACCCAAGCGCGCCGCCGATGATGTTGATGAGACACCCCAGTCCCCCACCGTAACACTTCTGCTCGGCAGAGACGTTCATGCGCACTGAGCAGCCAATCGTGGCGCCGACCCAGACGCCGACGAGTAGAGCGGTGATGATCACGATCAGCACAAGGGGTTGACCGGCACCTTGATCGGTGAGCGTCAGCATCTGGCCACGGGCGGAGAGCGCCATCCACCCGAGCCCCGCCGCGATGGGGCCTCCGATGAGCGCCCCCAATGCGGCATGCCGGACCATCCTCGCGAAGAACAGAGCATCATCGTTTTCCACGGCCATCACTTCCTGCAAGGCAAAGCGGCATTGCTGCCACAACCGGGCGCGCATCTGGTTGTGTTGAAATACTCACTTGGATAGCTGCGGGGTAGGACCGGTGCCCGGTCTCTAGGACCGGGGCCTCGCAGGGCCTTTCGGCCATCCTGAGCGCATCCGTGGGGCCCCGCCGATTGCACGACATCGGCACCCCACAGCTAACCCACGTTTCTCAACACAACCATCTTCGCGGCCCGGCAATACTCGCTCAGTTGCCTACTGTACAGGTTCCCGGATCCCTCGTGCCCCGCCAGGCCTACCGATCCTGGAGGTCCTTCGCTCGCTTGACGGAGCCGATGCGCCGGTCGAGACCGATCTTATAGCCGCGGATGGGGTCGGGCAGACCGGTCTCCTCCATCCTCATGTTTACCCAGTCCTTCATGCTCCTGCGCAATGCTGTGCAGATTTCAGGGCGCTGCTCCGCAAGGTTGTTGAGCTCCTCCGGGTCGTTGATGAGGTCATATAGCTCGTACTTGGGCTTCCCGTGGAAGTCGGGCTCCAGGGCCTCGAAGTACTTCCATTGCGGGGTGCGCCACCCACGCTTGCGCTGCCACGTGCATTCGCTGATGTAGAACTCGCTGCGCAGAGCGTCCATCTCGCCGTCGATGACCGGCATCAGGCTCTTCCCGTCGAACTTCATCTTCTTGGCCTGCCGACCGAACCCCAGCATGTCGAGAACGGTGGGCATCAGGTCTTCTTCGAGCGTCATCCCGGTCACGCGTTTGCCCTGGGGGATGAGGCCGGGGCGCCAGAAGATGAGCGGGATGTGCAGCGTCTGCTCATACAAGCCGTGGTGGTCGAAGTAGATGTCGTGGTCATACAGCGTCTCCCCGTGGTCGGAGGTGTAGACAATGAGAGTGTTGTCGAGCACACCCAGGTCCTCGAGACGCTGCATGATCACCTGGTGGCAGGCATCCATGTAGGCGACCTCGCCATCGTAGGCTGCGATGGCCCAGTCGGCATCCGTGATCCCCGGCGGCATCCAGGAGGCGAAGAAGTCGGCGAATGGCTTGAAGGCGAAGACTTTCTTCATCGTCTTCTTCGCCGGGTCGCACGGGTCCTTGGTGTAGAACATAGTGTCGTACGGAGGCGGTGGCAGGTAGGGCGAGTGCGGATCCATATGCCGCATGAACAGGAAGAATGGCTTGTCAGCCTTCGAAGCGTCGTCGAGCCACGGGAGGGTCACGTCATTGAGATTCTCAGCCTTACGGAGTGGGCGCTCATCCCACGCACCCCAGCTCTCGAAGTTGCGGTATTCATCGAACCCGCGGTAGAAATCGCCGAAGCCTACGCACAGTGACTGGTAGCCCCGCTTCTTCAGGACTTCAGGCAAGGTCGGCATGTCCTCGGGCAGTGGGCCCTTGGGAGACAGGCTCACCATCTCGGTAGCCATGACGTCGCGGCCGGTGAGCATCGAGGAGTACCCCGGCGTCGTGGGGATGTAGGCGCTGAAAGCCTGCTCGACCAGTGTTCCCTCGGCGGCGAGACGGTCGGCGAAGACGGACGTCGTCCGTCGCGGGTAGCCATAGCAGCTCATGTGGTCAGCACGAAGACTGTCGACGGCGAACATGACGATATTGAGCTTGTCTGAGTTGGCAGCCATAGGAAGCCTCTCCATCACCTTGTGGTGAGCCGCAGATGCACAGGGACCCCGTGTCACTGGCGGGTCCCTTCGACACGTGGGCGCGGGTGTCCTGCGTCCTTAAGACGACTATCATCGCCAAGTGCCCCAACGCTTCGGCAGAGACATCTTGCGGTCTTGTACCCTCCCGCGCCTTTGGAGTATCCTGCACGAGAAGGGCTAATGCCCGTGGACCACACGCCTTGCGCGGTGGTCCGTTGCCGACGCACACATCCCACAGGAGGCGCACTTGATGAAGATCGGCCTCAGCACATTGCTGTTCGGGGGACTCGACCGCGACATCGCCATCCACGAAGCAAGCAACGCCGGCTACGATGGCCTGGAACTGTGCAGCATCCCCGGAATGGTTGAGCACTTCCACCCCAATATGTGTGATTGCATCTATGAGGGTATCAAGATGACCCTCGAGAAGTCCGGGCTGTTGCTCGAGTCCGTTGGCTGCAGCGGCGCCGGCCCTGGCACCGAGCGCTTCGAGGGGCTGATGGAAGCGGCAGCAGACCTCGGTGCGAAGTACTTCACCGTGAGCACAGGGGGCGAGGCCGATGATGAGGACGCCTGGGCGACAATGATGGCGACGATGCGCTCAGCCATTCCGGTATGCGAGCGCACCGGCGTCAAGCTGTCCGTCATGCCCCACGTGCGCGCGTCGGTCTACAGCATCGCGTCGGCGAGGCGCTTCATGGAAGAGATTGACAGCGAGTGGTTGGGTCTGAACCTGGACAACACGCACCTGGAGCGTGTCGGCGACTGCCCGGTGG